>NVSZ01000008.1 GCA_002732845.1 Rhodospirillaceae bacterium | reverse complement strand
ACCCATCATCTGAAGCTGGTCTCGCGTCGGGATTATGGTCAGGAGGTACAGGCCCCCACCGCGATCCTGCGCTTTGCCTTGCCTCGTGTCAGTCTGCTGGACCGGCTGCGCGGGCGCGGCCTGAAAGGGTTCGAGGCCGGTGACCTGCTGGGCAAAACCAAATACGCCATCAATGGCACGCCGACCGATGCCGTATTGCTGGGCGTGCAACAAGTCATGAAAGATTGCCGCCCCGACATCGTTGTGTCGGGCATCAATCGCGGTGGCAACTTGGGCGAAGACGTCACGTATTCGGGAACTGTCGCGGCGGCTATGGAAGGTACACTTTTGGGCATTCCATCCTTGGCCTTTTCTTTGGTCACGCCGGACGGGGCCAAATCCCATTGGAAAGAAGCCGAAGAGTCGGTCATCAACGTGATGAACCAAATTTCCAGCCTTAAATTCCCGCGCGGTGTGTTGTTGAACGTCAATATCCCCGATTGTTTGGCGTCCGAAGTCACGGGCATCGAAAGCACGCGCCAAGGCCGCCGTAAAATTGGCTGTGAATTGTTAGAAGGCAAAGATCCGCGCGGCAAAACCTATTATTGGATTGGCGCGCAGCGCGACGAAGATCGATCACGCCCCGGAACGGACCTAGAAGCCGTAAATCGTAACGCCATATCGGTTACGCCGTTGGGTCTGGATCTCACCCATGGCCCCATGTTGAAAGCCTTAAAAGGCACACTTTCATGAGTGGGGATGACCAAACGCGTGACCCCCGCGCCATGCAATTGGTTTTGGAATTGCTTCAAAATGGCATCACCGACGAAAAAGTCGTGAAGGTCATGGAATCTTTGCCGCGCGATTTGTTTGTGCCGCAAACCTTTCAAAAAAGCGCTTATGAAAATTTAGCCTTACCCATTGGTTATCACCAAACCATCAGCCAGCCCCATGTGGTGGCGTTGATGACCCAGTCTTTGGAACTGACAGATCGGTGTAAAGTCTTGGAAATTGGCACGGGATCTGGCTATCAAGCCGCCGTTTTATCGCCCTTGTGTCGGCGTTTGTATACCATCGAACGCCACAAGGGATTGCTGGTCGAGGCTGAAAAACGCTTTGCAACCTTGCGCCTTCACAACATCACGACAAAATTTGGCGATGGGTCCAAGGGTTGGGTTGAACAGGCTCCGTTTGATCGCATCATCGTCACGGCGGCAGCCATCGATATTCCCCCGGTTCTGGTCGATCAATTGAGCATCGGCGGCATTATGGTGGTTCCGGTGGGCGATGACCAACACGATCAACGCTTGGTTAAAGTGGTGCGCACGGAAAATGGCTCTGAAATCAGCGACCTCGGCTGGGTGCGTTTTGTGCCTTTTGTCCAAGGCGAAGTAAGTGATCATTGATGCAGGCGCGTACTTTCGCCATAATCGCCTTATGAAGTACGATTCCGCCCGTTTATTTCCGCGCTTTTTTTTGCGTATGTTTGCAATGCTCACCGTTTTGGCGGTGTCGGGTTGCGGCTGGGCGTCGATTTCTTCGGATGGGCCGGGTGGTCCCACATCACGCAATCGTCCTCAGGCTCAAGCCGTGCTCAGCAACGATGCCTTCATCAACGCTAGTGCGGTGCGGGTTGGACGTGGCGATACGGTGTATTCGATTGCCCGGCGTCATAAATTATCCCCCCGTGATTTAATCGAAGCCAACAACCTGCGCCCGCCGTATGAATTGACCGTGGGGCAACGCCTGGTTTTGCCACAGGGCAGCATTCATACGGTGCAAAGTGGCGAATATATTGCGCTGATTGCCAAACGCTATAATGCCGATACCTTTGCCTTGGCCCGCATCAACGGCATTCGACCGCCGTATACTATTTTTCCCGGTCAAAAATTGCGCATTCCCCGGACCGGAGGCGAACCCTTAAACGTTCAAGTCGCCAGTACCCCTAAAACAACGTCTACGTTATGGGTCGAACCAAAAGGCACGCCTCAGCCCACCGCACAAGCGTCGCGGCCTAAAGCTCAAGCAAGGGCCAAAGTCCCCGAACCGCCCAAACGGTCAGGCGGAAAATTTTCTTGGCCCTTAAAAGGGCGAATCCTGTCCAATTACGGGTCCAAAGACAAAGGCCTACAAAACGATGGCGTAAATATTGCCGCGGCACGCGGAACGTTAGTAAAGGCGTCTGAAAACGGCGTGGTTGCTTATGCCGGAAATGAAATACGCGGCTTTGGCAATTTGTTGCTGATCAAACACGATGGCGGCTGGGTCACGGCTTATGCCCACAACGACACATTGCTGGTCAAACGTGGTGACAAAGTCACGCGCGGCCAAAAGATTTCAAAGGTCGGCTCGACCGGATCCGTAACGTCTCCGCAACTGCATTTCGAATTGCGCAAAGGTTCACGCGCCGTCGATCCTCATAAATATTTGATGTAAAGCTTCCTCCCCATGACCGCCTATTCTTCTATTACCTTAGCCAAAGAAATCGAATCCCCTGAAAATCCGGGCGGCTTGGAAAAACGTGTGGCTTTGGTGCCGGCTGATGTGGGCAAACTGGTTCAGGCCGGACTTAAAGTTTATGTGGAACACGGCGCCGGGGAAGGCGTCGGGTTTAGCGACCAAGAATATGTACAGCACGGCGCTTATCTAGAGCCTGCTTCGCAAATTTACAAAGACAAAGAACTGATCATCAAATTCAAAGGTCCGTCCATGGACTCGATTTTGGATATGGCTAAGGGCTCAACATTATTTTGCATGGCCCATTTCCATTCCTATCCGGACCGCGCAAAATTGCTGCAGGACCAACACATCAACGTCATCGCCATGGAAGAAATCAACGAAACACCCAAGGTCAATACCGACGAAGCTATTTTGGCGCGGGTCGCCATGGCCGAAGCCTTAAAACCTTTTTTTGAGGCCAATACCATCGGCGGATTGCGGGTGCGTATTTTGGGGTGGAGCGAACGTATACGCGGAGCCGTGCGTCGCTGTGGCAACCGTAACCCAAGATCATTACAGGTGCTGCAAACGGATTTGAGCTTTGAAGCGTTCGAGGCGGTTGGTGACAACGCCCTGTATTTTTATGACAGCCTGACATTTGCGGACGATCAAGGCGTCTTGGCGAAGTTGAAAGCCCAAGGCACTCACCTGTTTGATTTGCGCGAATTTGAACAGGACCAAGGTGTTTCGGCGGTTGCTCAGTACCGCAAAAGCCATCCGCCAGCCGAATTTGGCCTGCGCCGCATTCAATGCCTGCACGAAACCGGGCAGGCGGGGGCGCGCTATGGCGTTCAATTGTTGCAAGAAAACAAACCCGATCTGGATTTATCAAACGCCAAGGCCGTGGTGTTGGGCTATGGCAACGTGGGCCAAGGCGCTTTGCATGAATTGCACAGCCAAGGCATCAAGGTCGTGCATGTTTTGGGCCGCGCGCAAACCGCCAAGGGCCGCATTGATTTTTGGCTCAACGACGCCGACATCATTGTGAATGGAGCCGAACAGCCCAGCGAATTGCGTGGCGTAAATTTCCTGATCAGCGACCAACACCTCAAAGATTTAATCCCCGATGGTTCCGTGGTCATCGATTTGGTTGGCGGCAGCCCCACAAACCGAAGCCCGGTCGAAGCCGTCATCAGTTGCAGTTTTTTGACCGAGCCTGCTTTTGTCCAAGACGGCGTCACCGTATCGGCGCTTTGGGGCTGGCCCATGATGGGCATGATGCGTGAAACGGCCGTGCGCTATTCGGGGCAAATCGTCGATGTGTTGATCGGCCCCGAACGGCTGGCTGATGGATTGGGGACTTTAAGCGCTGGCGTTGAATGTGCGCTGGTTTGCGGTCCCTTTGATACGCCTTAGGTGGGCTTAAATCCGCAACTTTTTCTTGTTCGGATCAAAATCGCTTAGTTTTTCATAGAACGTATCGGCATTGCCCACCAGTCGTGGGTCGGCGGTGATGTTGATTTCATCATCTTTGCCCGCATAGGGAACGGAATCTAAAAAATGACGCATGCAGTTGATGCGTGCGCGTTTTTTGTCATCTGACCTAACCACCGTCCAGGGCGCGTCCGCCGTGTGGGTGTTGAAAAACATGCTTTCTTTGGCTTCGGAATAATCATCCCAACGATCCAAAGATTCCACGTCCACAGGGCTGAGTTTCCAATGTTTCAGCGGATCGCTTGACCTAGATTGAAAACGCCGCAATTGTTCGTCACGGCTGACGGAAAACCAAAATTTAAACAAACGAATGCCACTGCGCACCAGCATGCGTTCAAATTCGGGAACTTGGCGCATGAATTCCATGTATTCAGATGGCGAGCAAAAACCCATCACCCGTTCAACGCCCGCCCGGTTATACCAAGACCTGTCGAAAAATACGATTTCGCCCTTGGTCGGTAATTGTTCGACGTAACGTTGGAAATACCATTGCCCTTTTTCTTCGTCGGTGGGTTTTTCCAAGGCCACAACGCGTGCACCACGTGGGTTTAGGTGTTCGGTAAAGCGTTTGATGGTGCCGCCTTTGCCCGCCGCATCGCGACCTTCAAAAATGCACAGCACCCGTTGGCCCGTGTCTTTAACCCAATTTTGTGCCTTTAAAAGCTCAATTTGCAATTCCTGTTTGCGGGCTTCGTATTGAGCGCGGCGCATGCGCAGCTTGTAAGGATAGTTATCGGGAAGCGGCGCCTTTTTACCTTTGACGATCACGCGTTCGTGCTGCAACAGGGCATGCCCTTTGTGCACCGATACGACCTTTGGCTTTGCTTTGGCCGGAGCCTTGGTTTTTGCTTTGGCCTTAACCGGAGGCTTTGCTTTGGCTTTAGCCTTAGATGGAGCTGGAGCTTTTGCCTTCACAGGTGTTTTCGCTTTTGCTTTGGGGGTGGATTTTTTATTTGTTTTGCGGGCAACCATTCGGGCAGTCTCCATAATTTTTAAGGGCTTAAGGTTAAGAGTCTACGCCCCTAAATTATTCAACACAACACAAAGTGTTGAATATGATTTAGGAAAGCGATTGGCCTTGTTTTCCCGCAAGGTCTTGGATGAATTGCCACGCGACCCGGCCTGATCTGGCGCCTCTGGTCATGGACCATTCCAGTGCCTCGGCGTGCATATCTTGGTCTGAAATATCCAGTTTGTAAAAATCAACATAGCCTTTGACGATGGCAAAATAAGTGTCTTGGCTTAAGTTATGAAAACCCAACCACAGGCCAAAACGATCACTTAACGAGACCTTTTCTTCGACGGATTCGGATGGGTTAATCGCCGTTGAACGTTCGTTTTCGATCATATCGCGGGGCATCAGGTGGCGGCGGTTGGATGTGGCGTAAAAGATTACATTATCCGGGCGACCTTCCAATCCGCCTTCCAACACGGCCTTTAAGGATTTGTAAGACGCATCGTCTTGGTCGAACGACAAATCATCACACAGCAAAATGGTCCGGCGCCCGCAATCTTTTAAAATATTTAACAAGCGGGGCAGGGACGGAATGTCTTCGCGGTGGATTTCGACCAGCATCAACGACGAGGCTTGTTCGGCATTTAATTTGGCATGCACAGCCTTGACCAGTGAACTTTTCCCGGTGCCGCGTGCGCCCCACAGCAATGCATTGTTGGCGGCGTGACCGTCGGTAAATTGGCGGGTGTTGGCCAGCAATGTGGTGGCTTGTTGGTCAATGCCTTTCAACAAATCAAAGTCAATGCGATTGACGTTTTTGATTGGAAAAAGGTGATTAGATCCGGCTTGCCAGACATAAGCGTCCGAATCTTTAACATTCGGAGCAGGGGCAGGTTCGGGGCTTAAGCGGTCCAAAGCGTCTGCGATGCGTTCTAAAATGGGTAAAAGGTCTGAATTTGTCATTATTTGAAGCTAAAGCCTCTTTATTTGGGCGTCAATGCACAGATACGATTGCATAAGCCAGAGAGAAGGCTATATTCCGCTTAGATATTAAAATGGCTGATATTTAAGTCGGCCCAAGGAGTGTTCTATGTTGATTTCGCCCGCTTATGCTCAAGCCGCCGGTGCTGCCCAGGCCGGATTGTTTGAATCTATGTTGCCATTGGTTTTGATCTTTGGTGTTTTTTACTTTTTGCTGATCCGTCCGCAACAAAAAAAGCAAAAAGCACACAAAGCAACCCTGAACGCCATTCGCCGTGGCGACAGAATTGTCACGGGTGGTGGCATTCTTGGCATCGTGGTTAAGGTGATCGACGAAGGCGAGCTTAAAGTTGAAATTGCCGATGGCGTGAAAGTTCGCGTTGATCGGGGATTGGTGTCGGCCGTTATCGCTAAACCAGAAGCCGCTGATAAAGCGAATGATAAAGCGAATGATAAAGCGAATGACGACGACGACGATGATGATGATGATGCGGATGATGCGACAGATGCAAATGATTCTGGTGATGCGTCAAACGATGACGACAAAAAACCTGCAAAAAAATCCGCTAAAAAAGGGGGCTTGAAAAAGCTTCTTAAAGACTAATCCTCTAAGTTTAAGGACTTCCCGGCATGCTTAAGTTCGAAACATGGAAGGTCTCGTTGATCCTTGGCCTGTGCGCTTTGGGTCTGATCTTCGCTGCCCCCAATCTGATGGACCGTTCCAGTGCAGATAATCTGCCCGGTTGGGTGCCCAGCAGTCAGGTGAATTTAGGCCTTGATCTGCAAGGTGGTTCGCACTTGTTGTTGGAAGTCGAAGTCGCCGTGGTGATTAACGAACGTTTGGAAGGCTTGGTGGATTCCATTCGGTCTGATTTGCGTAAAGAGCGTATTCGCTATTCAGGTTTGCGGGTGATGCGCAACGGTGTAACGGTGAAGCTAAAAGACCTGACCACGGCTCAAGTGACGTACGATAAAATCCGGGGCTTGGACACGGGCTATGAAACCAACCTTACCGATGATGGTGTGATCACCATGGTGATGTTGGAAAAAACCATTCGGGATCGGCGCATTGCCGCAGTGGATCAATCCATCGAAATCGTTCGTCGTCGAATTGATGAAACCGGTGTGCGCGAACCGACCATTGTGCGTCAAGGCGATGACCGCATTTTGGTTCAAGTCCCCGGCATGGATGATCCCGAACGCTTGAAACGCTTGTTGGGTAAAACCGCTAAATTAACGTTCCATTTGTTGGATGAAAAAGCCTCTATGGCGGATGCTTTGGCTGGGCGTATACCACCGGGCACGATGTTTGTGCCGTCCCAAGATGAAATTGATCAATCGGGTCGTCCGCGCATGTATCTGGTTAAAAAACGCGTGATGGTTGGTGGTGATACCTTGGTTGATGCTTCAGCGGGTTTTGATCCCCGCGATAATCAACCCGTTGTAAACTTCCGTTTTGATACGGTTGGTGCAAAACGTTTTGGGGCAGTTACCCTGAAAAACGTCAATAAGCCGTTTGCTATTATTTTGGACGATAAAGTCCTTTCTGCTCCGGTGATCCGCGAACCAATCTTGGGCGGTTCCGGTCAGATCAGCGGCAACTTTAGCGTGGCGGAGGCCAATGATTTATCCTTGTTGCTCCGTGCAGGTGCATTGCCAGCGCCGTTGACGATTTTGGAAGAACGCTCTGTTGGTCCGGGCCTCGGCGCAGACTCGATTGAGGCGGGTAAGATGGCTTCGATCATTGGTTTGATCGGCGTTGTGATCTTTATGGCCTTTTATTATGGCCGCTTTGGTTTGTATGCCGATGTGGCGTTGCTGTTGAACATGGTGATCATCACGGCAATGTTGTCGATGTTGCAAGCGACTTTAACGTTGCCGGGCATTGCGGGCATTGTGTTGACCATTGGTATGGCGGTGGACGCCAACGTTTTGGTGTTTGAACGTATTCGCGAAGAATTAAAAGCCGGGCGYAAAGTCATGTCGGCCGTAGACGCGGGTTATAAACGCGCACTGGTGACCATCATTGATGCCAACGTGACCACATTGATTGCGGCGGTATTGTTGTTTGCCTTTGGCTCTGGCCCGGTTCAGGGCTTTGCCGTGACCTTGGCGATTGGCATTATTTCGTCGATGTTTACCGCCATTTGGGTGACGCGTTTGTTGATCGCAACTTGGTTGCGCAGCGCGCGTCCATCGACTTTAGACCTTTAAGGGAGTTTCTAGAATAATGGCACGTTTCAAATTTGTTCCCGAAAATCCCAACGTTAATTTTCTGGGTCGTCGTCTGATCTTTYTTGCGTTTTCCGCAATCTTGGTATTGTCCAGTATTGGAGTGTTTTCGGCCAAGGGCATGAATTACGGCATCGATTTCACGGGCGGCATTATGATCGAAGTGAAAACCGAACAGCCCGGCCAAATCGGGGCCATGCGCAATACGTTGAAGGGGCTTGGATTGGGCTCTGTTGAATTGCAAGAATTTGGGGCTCCTGATGACATCTTAATCCGTCTGCAAGCCCAAGACGGCGGTGAAAAAGCACAAGGCATCGCCATTGCTAAAGTCAAAGAAGCTCTGGGTGAAGGCATTGAATATCGGCGCACAGAACTGGTCGGGCCAAAGGTATCTGACGAATTGTTTTTGAGCGGCGTGTACGCCGTAGTCTCGGCAATTTTAGCGATTTTATTTTACATCTGGATTCGCTTTGAATGGCAGTTTGGTTTGGGTGCGGTGATCGCGCTCAGCCACGACGTGATCAGTACCATTGGTATTTTCGCGTTGTTGGGCATGGAATTTAATCTGTCGACGGTGGCGGCGGTGCTGACCATTGCAGGGTATTCGATCAATGATACCGTGGTGGTGTTTGACCGGGTTCGTGAAAACCTTCGTAAATACAAAACCAAGCCGATGGATGAATTGCTGAACCAAAGTGCAAACGAAACCTTGGCGCGTACAGTGATGACATCGGTGACCACTTTGCTGGCCTTGTTCTCTTTGTACTTTTTGGGCGGTGAGATTATTCGGGACTTTGCCTTTGCGATGATTTGGGGCGTGATTATAGGAACCTATTCATCGGTTTGCTTGGCCGTGCCATTGTTGTTGCGGTTCGGTGTACACCGTGGATCGAACGATGACAGCCAGTCTTCGACCATTGAACAGACGTCTGTGTAATGTCGCTCGACATCACCCCCCAAACACCGGCCAATCGTCAATTGGTGAATGCTTATGGGGATGGTGGGTTTAAGATCACTCAGGTGGATTACCAGGGCTCGGTGGTGGTGTTTTTAGACAACACCCAAGCGTGGTCGGGCGAGTTGAGCATCGATGGGCTTAAGGCCGTTGTCGAGGCCGAAAATACGCCGGAAATCTTGGTCGTCGGGTGTGGTAAAGATTTCACATTGCCCCCCGAAGACCTGCGCATTGCCTTAAAAAAGCACGGTATTGTTTTGGAATGGATGGACACATCCGCCGCTTGTCGGACGTTTAATATCTTGTCCATCGAAGAACGCTCCGTGGCGGCCGCTTTGGTCGCCGTGGATTAGCCCAAAATAACACTCAACAAGATCACGTTTAAAACGATCATGATTAAAGCAACGCTTTTCCAAAATAAAGTCGGATTGCGTTCTAATAAAGGGCCGCGCGTTTTGTTGAGGAACGCTTTGTTGGGTTGGCGCATGTCATAGATGAATTCTGACAGCACCTCGTAGCGTTTTAACGGGTCCACACGCACAGCTTTTTTAAGGGCCCCATCAATCCACGCGGGGATTTCCCGGTCATCATCCAAAACCGATCGATAGCGTAATTTGCGTTGAGCCGCACGGGTTTTCGACTTGGCGATTTGGGTGCCATAAGGCAAGCGATTGGCCAGCATTTGATAGGCAATCACGCCCACCGAAAACATGTCCGAACGGGTCGTGCCGCCTTCGCCCAGATAATATTCAGGCGCGGTGTATTGGGCGGTGCCAAGGATGTCTTGGCGTTCGATGGGTTTGGTGATTTCCAGCACGCCGGCGACACGGGTTGACCCAAAATCAATGATCTTCACCGTGCCGGATTTGTCGATCATGATGTTGTTGGGGCGGATGTCTTGATGGAGCATTTCCAAACGGTGAAACGCGTTTAAACCTTTGGCAATTTGTTCAATAATACCGCGCACGGTTTCCACATTGGGCTTTGGGTTGTCGATCATCCATTGGGCCAAGGTTTGGCCTTCGATGTATTCGGTGACGACGTAAAGGAAATTGCGGGGGCGATCTTGCGGACAAGGTTTRAGCACATGCGCACTTTTGATGCGCCGAGCCACCCATTCTTCCATCAGAAATTGTTCCAGATATGCCGAAGAACCACGCAAATCCACCGATGGCGTCTTGATGATAACTTGAGTTTTGTTTTCCTGATCCACGGCCAAATAAATGTGGCTGCGGCTGCTGGAATGCACTTCGCGGATGATTTCATAGCCGTCAAAAATCATGCGGGGTTCTAGGTCCGGCGGAAAGGGTTTTGTGGTCAGTTCTAGGTAAAGTTCGCCTTCGCTCTGGCTGGGCAGTTGGTCAACCCGAACAATCTGAATCGTTAAGTTGTCGGTGCTGCCGTTTTCATAGGCTTTATCCAAAATAATTTTTGCGGCGATATCTAAATGGCCTTGGGTGGCTTTGATGGTTTCAACCATGAACACCGCGCTGATAAATTCATAAATACCATCGGTCGCTAAGATAAAGGTGTCGCCTTCATCAACTTGAAAATTTTGGTAATCAATTTCCACCTCGGGGTCCATGCCCAAAGCTCTGCGCAGATAGCTTTTGTCTTGGGAAATTTGCAAACGATGGTCTTCGGTGAGTTGTTCTAAAGCGTCCCCACTGAGGCGATAAATCCGCGTGTCACCCGCATGGAAAATGTGTGCGGTGGTGGATTTAAAAACCATGGCGCTGAACGTGCAGACATAGCCCCGGTCTTTGTTGTCAGAGTACTGGCTTTGCTTGGTTTCGGAATATAACCATGAATTCACCGCCGATATCACCCGTTCGCCCGATGTCTTTACCGACCACGCATCAGAGGTACAGTAATAGTCCCTCAGAAATCCACCCACCGCGGTTTCGCTGGCGATCTGGCTGACATTGCTGCTGCTGATACCGTCCGCAATGGCAATCGCAATGCCCTTGGATGTTAACTGTGGCCCGTCTGGTATGCAAAGGCTGTGAAAATCCTGATTAAGGTCTTTACGACCTTTATCAGAATGTTGCCCGACGGAAATTTTTAAATGTTTTGACATATTTTTAGAAATCCCCCCTGCTTTAATACAGCAGGGGGGAGACCTTTAAAGTTTATACAAAGTCGCGTTTCGGAGCCGTTTTGATGTGTGTGGTATACAGCGTCAATCCGGTGAACGCGATCCCACCAACCAAGTTCCCCAAAACCGTTGGGATTTCGTTCCATAGCAAATAATCCATGATGGAGAAATCGCCGCCCATCATCATGCCCGAAGGAAACAAGAACATGTTCACAACAGAATGTTCAAAACCCATGAAGAAAAACAGCATGATGGGCATCCACATGGCGACCACTTTACCTGTAACAGAAGTTGAAACCATTGCCCCAACAACACCCAACGAGACCATCCAGTTGCACAACATGCCACGGATGAAAATGGTCAACCAGCCCGCCGCACCGTGTTCAGCATAACCCAATGTGCGAGCTTCACCGATGACGGCAATTTTTTGACCAACCGCACCGGGTTCAACCGTGAAGGCATAGGTGTAAACGATGGCCATCATGCCCGCCGTGGTCAACGCACCGGCGAAGTTGCCGATGAAAACCAAGCCCCAGTTTTTTAAAATGGAAGGGATCGTTACGCCGGTACGTTTGTCCATCCAAGCCAGCGGCGTCAACATAAATACGCCCGTCAGCAAATCAAAACCCATCAGGTACAACATACAAAAGCCAACGGGGAACAAAACGGCACCCAAAATGGCCGATCCTGTTGTCACCGTAATGGTGATGGCGAAAGCGGCGGCCAGCGCCAAAATTGCTCCGGCCATGTAAGAGCGGATGAGGGTGTCTCTGGTCGACATATAGATTTTAGATTCACCCGCATCCACCATTTTGGTGACAAATTCGGAAGGCGCTAAATAAGACATAACTGTGTTTCCTCTGTGTTTGTTTGTTGTTACGTGACAAGACAAAAAAATCGGTGCACGCCGAAGCGCTGGGAACAAATTTGCAAGGCCCGTGCCAAGTTGCTAAGGCTTTGAAATACAGTCAATTTTTTTGAAGAGTACGCAGAGGAACAGTCTATAATGCCTATATTTTAACCATCATATTATTCATGGTTAAAATATAGGCATTAATTTTCAGGCACTTCATCACGCTGGGTATTTGAATAGTCCCGAACAACGTTGGCCACACGAATGCGATAGGAACTGAACAGTTTTTCTTTGCCCTGTTGTTGAGCAAAGCGGTGTTCTTGCAAATTGCGCCATTGCGAAATGGCGTCCTCATCTCGCCAAAACGATAGGCTGAGGATTTTGCCGTCGTCGGTGAGGCTTTGAAACCGTTCAATGGAAATCACACCGTCTATTTTTTCGAGATGTGTGCGCAAATCGGCCGCGATTTTTAAGTATTCGGCTTTGCCTTCGGCTGTGGGGGTGACTTCAAAAATGACGGCGATCATGTTCATTCCTAACCTATTTTTATATCCTGAATATGATCCGGGATTTCAACGCCATCCAGATTACGAGGATCAGCTTCAACGGGCAACAGTTGCATTTTCACCGGAACAACTCCGGCCCAGATGGGCAAGCTGTAATCTTCGTCATCATCCACCGGGCCGCCGGACCGTATCTTGGCCGAGGCTTCTTCGATGGGTAGGGATAAAACCGCCGTAGCCTTGTTTTCTTGGGCGGTCATGGGGCGCAGCAACGCGTTTCGACCGGGATACAGGGCATCAATCAAGTTGCCCAGTTTTTGAGCCTTTTCGTCCGGGTCGGTGATTTTGGTGGGTTTGCCAAAAATCATCACGGAGCGAAAGTTTGCCGAATGGTGCATGGCTGACCGGGCCAAAACCAAACCGTCCAAAAGCGACACGGTCATACAGACGTCTTGATTTCCGGCCGCACCAATGCCGCGCCCGGCGCTGGACGCATGCCAATAGACATGATTGCCTTCGCGCCATTGAAATGTTGGCATAACTTGGGGGCTACCGTCTAACACATAACCAATGTGGCACATCGGCATGGCGTCTAAAATGGCATTGATGGTCTCGCGATTAAAATCACCACGTTTGTGTCCACGCCGCAGACGGGTTCTTTCGGTGATGGGCAGGGTATCGGTCATGTCTGATCCTTTATCATAATAAGGATTGAGAAATACCCTAAAGTTGGTATGCTTAAAATATCCAATTAAGACAATAATGAACAGACCAATTTAATGCCTGAAATCCCCCTGATTGATTTGCACTTAGATGCTGCTTCAATCGTTCCGTTGTTTGAGCAGGTTTATGATGGATTGCGCCAGCGCATCGTGTCGGGGCAGATTTTGGCCGGCTCGCGTTTGCCGCCGTCTCGAAAACTGGCTCAGGAACTGGGCGTCTCGCGCACCACCATCGTCACCGCTTATGAACAATTGGAAGCCGAAGGCTTTGTTCAGGGCCGGCCGGGCGCTGGAGTATACGTGACGGAAATTGGCGAAGTTGAATCCAGAGCACTTTCCCCCGCAAAATTAAAGGCACACAAGCCAACCCCGGAAGGCCTAAAAGCCTTTCACCCCGGTCAAATGGATGACCGTTTGTTTCCGTATCAAAAATGGGCGCAGTGCGTGTCCAAGGTGGCCCGCACCGATCCAAAAGCTTTGGTGGTGAGTTCTGATCCGTTTGGCGATTTTGAATTGCGGGTCCAGATTTGCCGATACCTTGCCGATTGGCGCGGTGTAAACGCGTCACCCGATCAGGTGATGATTACGGCGGGTTCAGGTGATGCCTTGGAAATCTGTGTGCGTACATTATTGAAGGCGGGCGATACCTTGGCCCTAGAAGATCCGGGCTACCCACCGCTGCGCACCTTTGTCGAAAGCTATGGCCTGAAAGCCTGTTGGTTAGATACCGATGAACATGGCGTCATGCCACCGAAGGGCAAAGCAAAAATGACAATTCTGACGCCGTCGTCCCATTTTCCGTTGGGTGGAGCTTTACCCCAAGTCCGCAGAAATGCATTTTTAAAATGGGCGGCAAACGCTGACAGTTGGATTATCGAAGATGATTACGATAGTGAGTTTCGCTATGCCGGGCGTCCTATTCCGGCCTTGGCCAGTTTAGATACTCAAGAGCGCACCGTCTATGTGGGCAGTTTTTCAAAGATTTTTTCAAATGGATTGCGGCTTGGTTTTCTTGTGATGCCCCAACGCAAGATTTCAGCTTTCACCCACAGCCTCCGTAAATTTGGCGGCAAGGCCAGTGTGGCCCCACAGCGGGCCTTGGCGTTGTTTATGAAAACCGGAGACTTCTATCGGCACATCCGCCGGGTGCGCCGCATCTATGGGGAACGCCGCACGGTATTGATGCAGTTGATTGATGAACATCTCGGCGACATTGGCGTTTATGAAGACTATCGGGCGGGCATGCAGATTGCGGTTAAACTGAACAAAGGCTATGACGATCAACGCATTGCCAAGGCCGCCGCTGACCATGGAATTGTGTGTTTTGCCTTGTCTGGCTATTACGCATCAAAGCCCCCGCAACAAGGTCTGTTGTTGGGCTTTTGCAGTTTTACCGAAGACGAAATGACCCGTGCGATGGTGACGCTAAAGGTCTTAATCAATCGCCTTTAAGCCGATAACAGGGTCAAGGTTGCGGCCCCAACGACAACAACCATAAAACCCAGCCATTGTGCGGGCTTGACGGGTTCTTTTAAAAATACCCGCGCCAAAACCACGGTGACCAATCCGTATGTGGCACTGGCGACGGCGGCGATGGCGGTATCTCCGGTGCCTTGTGCGGTAAACAGCGCGACAAATCCGATGGTGTCGATCAGCCCCAATACCGCCAACAAGCCCAACATACGGGCAGATAAGGGTGTGAATTTTTTGCGGGGAAAGATAATCAGGGCCAACAGAACGGTTTCGATGATGCGTGAAAACCAAATTACTTCGACTTCACCCGCGCGACTGACCGCGGCCTCGGTGATCAACATGGCGAGCGGAAAAACCAGCGCGGTGGCCCCCGCCAACAGCATGCTTTTTTTCAAAGACCCCAAAGCATGGTGTTCGTCATAATCGGTTTTGTGTCCGGCTCGTGCCACCACCCATACGCCGCCAACCACGGCAACCATTGCCGCACCCAGCCCCCACGACAGGGTCAATTCACCCATCAAGATAACGATTAAAACAAGGGGCAGGGGATAGGTTGACGTGATCGGCACGACAACGCCCAGCGGGCCTAGGGCTAAGGATTTGTACAACATCAACCCGGCGATGGTGGTGAACACGCCGGCCAAAACCGTCAGCATTAAAGTGGTGGGGTCCCATAACGGATCAAGATCACGGTCCATCACAACAGGGCTAAGCACCAGCACCGTGGCAAGGGATAAAAACAGTAAGGTTTGGGCCGGACCAATGGCACGGGATGTATAACGGGCGGCAAAATCTCCGGTCCCCCAACATACCGCAGCGATCAGTCCCAACAGTCCCGGATTCACTAAAGTCGTCCCACGGAGATGCGTTTAGCACCCTTTTTTTCCGCCAACAAACACAGGTAGTCGTGTGCCAGGGTGGCAGCCGCGATGGCGGTGATTTCGGATGTATCATAGGCCGGGGCGACTTCGACGATATCCATGCCGGTGAAGTTTAACGCGCTCAATCCACGTACAATTTCCAAGGCCTGAGCCGAGCTTAATCCACCCGCTACGGGCGTCCCGGTGCCGGGCGCAAATGCCGGATCCAGACAATCAATGTCAAAGGTCATATACACCTTGGCATTGCCCACGCGTTCTAGAATCGCATCGATGGTGGCGGTGGTGCCATTGCGATGCACCCACGGCGCGGTCAAAATATCAAAGCCATGGTCAGATGAGTTTGCCGTGCGAATACCCACTTGTATGGACTGATCAAGGTTCAATAAGCCTTCGTTTTTGGCGCGTAAAAACATCGAGCCATGATCCAAGCGCTTACCATCATCGTCCCATGTATCTGAATGAGCATCAAAATGTAACAAAGCCACCGGACCGTGGTGTTTTGCCATGGCGCGTAAAATGGGATAGGTGATAAAATGATCGCCCCCCAACGACAGCGGCGAAACGCCCGCGTCTAAAATTTTTGTGATGTGGTCTTCGATGGTGGTGATGATGGTTTCTGGGTAATGCGGATCGACAAAACAATCGCCCATATCGGCAACCGCCAAAGTTTCAAACGGATCAAAGCCAAAGGGGAATGAAGGAAGCTCGGCCAATTGCACAGATGCCGCACGAATGGCGCGCGGGCCTAATCTGGCCCCGCTGCGGTACGTCACGGCTCCGTCATAGGGAATGCCAGACACCGCGACATCCACACCGGATAAATCATCGGTGTAGTTGCGGCGCAAGAAACTCAAAGCGCCGCCATAGGTGAGTTCTGGCCAGCGTCCTAACAGACTGCCTTTGCGAAAGGCTTGATCGCCATTTTTTTCGTCCGACATGGTTTCATTCCCAAATTAAAATCTATCTTGTTTAAGTATAGCTGAAATTAGAGAAGGTCCCGAAGCTTAAAATATGCCATCGACAGAACCAAAGCGGGCTTGCGCATTAAGGCTCCGCCCGGAAAGGACATATGGGGAATGCGGGCAAACACATCAAACCGTTCAGCGGTGCCTTGCACGGCTTCGGCCATTAATTTTCCGGCCAGCCCCGTAAACAAAATGCCATGGCCCGAAAATCCGTGGGCGAAGTATATGTTTTTACCGACCCGCCCAAAATGCGGCATGCGGTTGACGGTGATGGCAACGTTTCCGCCCCACGCATAATCAATTTTCTTGCCGTCCAGTTGCGGGTAAATATCACGCATAGATTTGCCCATGGTTTGCTTTAAATCAAAGGGCACGATGCCGGAATAGCTGACCCGTCCGCCGAATAACAGGCGATGATCGGCAGACCGCCGCCAATAATTAAGAACAAAATTAATGTCCACCACGCCTTCGTCATCGCGAATTAGGCTTTTGCATAAATCTTCGCCCAACGGTTCGGTGGCGACAATAAAGGTGCCAACGGGCATGATTTTTTTTGAAATGCTGGGCTCTAACTTTTCCAGATAGGCGTTGGCGCACATGATGACATGTTCGCAAGTGACTTTGCCCAAGGGCGTGGTGATGACGGGCTTTGCACCTTCTTGGATATGCGTGGCGGGCGAATGTTCATAAATTTTCGCGCCAGCCCGCTCGGCGGCACACGCCAAACCTAGGGTGTAATTTAAAGGGTGCAGGTGCCCCGAACCCGGATCATACAGGGCACCGATATATTTTTCACTGCCGACCCGCTCATGGGCTTCGGCCTTGGAAAGGGTTTTAAGACCTTCGTAGTGGGTCTCTGTTTCCATCTCTTCTTTAAGCTCTTGAAGCTCACGGACTTGGCGGGGTTTGATCGCCATCATCAAATGGCCCCACTTTAAATCGCATTCAATGTTGTGTTTGGTGACCGTCTCGGTCAGCAATTTCTTGGAATACAGAGCCATCTCCCAAAGCTTTTTGGCATCGTCCAGACCAACCATTTTGACAATATCGAGAAAGCCTTTGTTGTAACCGATAATAGCTTGCCCACCGCTGCGCCCGGATGCCCCCCAACCGACCTGATGAGATTCTAATACAATGACGTTATAGCCTTGTTCCGCCAGATGAAGCGCCGCCGACGTCCCGGTAATGCCCGCGCCAATCACGCACACATCACAGGTCACATCGCCTTTGAGCTTTTCGCGGTTGGGTGATGGTGCCGCCGAAGCAGCATAATAAGAATCGGCGTGATGGTCGTTGTGAATTGTGCTCATAGTCTTGCCCTGACTGTCATTGGATAACGACTATGGCACTTTCAACCCCCTAAGTGTCAAGTTATATGTATAATATACTTTAATGTATGATTTTCAAAAGTAGCTTAAATTTCGGAAATATATCGTTATTAAGTATTTGATATTAAATGATAAAAGTTGTTTTRCGGGGCTGTATTTGATGTTGCTTGTGAAAACTAGAGTGGCGTGTTAGTGTTGCATATATCGAACGGATTGCCTAAATCCGGATGTTTTTAGAATAAGGGTCAGATCAGCTCATGCGTTCCCAGCCCATCGTTGCCGTTTCGGCGTGCGTTAAGGATGTCGATGGCTACCTGAATTATGCCGTTGCGACCAAATACGTTGACGCGTTGGTCGAGGCTTCGGGCGTGACGCCGCTGATTTTACCGGCTTTGGGTTTTGGTACCCATTGCGAAGACGTTTTGGACATGTGCGATGGTTTGTATCTGACCGGAAGCGTTTCAAATGTTGAACCCCATCATTATGACGGTGCGCCCAGCGCGAACGGAACTTTGCACGATGCGGCGCGTGACGCGACCACCTTGCCGTTGGTGTTGCGCGCCATAGAAGACGGCATTCCGGTATTTGCAATTTGTCGTGGTTTTCAGGAAATGAACGTGGCGTTGGGCGGAACCTTGCATCAACAGGTGCACGAGGTTGAAGGTCTAAATGATCACCGTGAAGACCGCACACAAACCCCCGATGTCTATTTTGGCCCGGCCCACGATATTGCCTTAACCAAAGGCGGAAAACTTTCTGAACTTTGCAATGATTTGACCGTTCAGGTGAATTCTTTGCATGGTCAAGGCATTGATAAGCTGGCCGATGGATTAGAAATCGAAGCCCGTGCCCCCGATGGTTTGGTTGAAGCTTTCCACGTGAAGGATACAAAGGCCTTTGCCCTTGGTGTGCAATGGCACCCCGAATGGAAAGTTATGGAAAACGAATTTTCACGTGCGTTGTTTGATAAGTTTGGGGAAGCTTGTCGAAAACGTGCACAGGATCGAGCAGGTAAATGACMATCGAAAGCAATATAWCYGARATTGAAAARTGGTGYGCTGAACATCGCATYWCYGAAGTYGAATGYTTGGTGCCRGATATTTCGGGCATTGCKCGGGGTAAAATYTTRCCYGCKGAAAAATTTYTRCGSGGYTTAAAARGYGGCTCWCACCGTTTGCCYGAAACCATGTTYACGCAAACCATCACCGGGGATTTTCCCGATGCGGATGAATTGGTTTCGGTGGTCGATATCGACGTGGTGATGGCACCCGATGCCAGCACCATTCGTCCGGTGCCGTGGTACAAAGAACCCACGGCCCAAATCATTTGTGATTGCATTTATCCAGAAGAAGGCCCCGTTGATATTTCGGTGCGCCAAGTCTTGCGCGAAGTTTTGGCCCTTTATGAAGCCAAGGGGTGGAAACCCGTGATCGCCCCCGAAGTCGAAATGTATCTGGTGAAAAAGAACATCGATCCGGATTATCCATTAGAGCCCCCGGTGGGCAGATCAGGGCGGACCGAAACCGGACGCCAAGCGTTTAGCATTGATGCGGTCAACGAATTCGACGCCATGTTCGAAGATGTCTATGATTATTGTGAAGCCGAACGCATCGATATCGATACCCTTAATCACGAAGGCGGCGTAGCGCAAATGGAAGTCAACTTCCTGCACGGCGATGCCTTGGACTTGGCGGACCAAGTATTCTTGTTCAAACGCACGGTACGCCAAACCGCCATTAACCACGACTTTTATGCGACCTTTATGGCCAAGCCCATGCAACACGAACCCGGCAGCGCGCTTCACATTCACCAAAGCCTTTATGATGTAAAATCCGGAACAAATGTTTTTGTGGACGAAAGCGGCGAAGACAGTGCGTTGTTTATGTCTTACATCGCCGGGCTTCAAACCTATGGCCCGTCAATGATGGCCTTGTTTGCCCCGAACGTGAATTCGTATCGTCGATTTACCTATGAAGAAGCCCCCATCAACACCCATTGGGGACGTGATAATCGCAGCTGTGGCCTGCGGGTTCCTCGGTCTGGTCCCAGTAATCGCCGGGTGGAAAACCGCTTGCCGGGGGCCGATGTAAATCCTTATCTGGCAATTGCCGGGACTTTGGCGTGTGGCTATTTGGGTATGATGAAGAATTTAAAACCCACAGATCCGCAATTGGGCAACGCTTATATTCTCCCAAAGCATCTGCCGACTCATTTGTCAGATGCCTTAATTGGATTTGAAAACAACAAAGACATTCGCAGTATTTTTGGCGATCGTTTTGTGGATTTGTTCTGCATCGTCAAGCGCGAAGAATTAGCAACCTATGACCAAGTGATCAGTTCTTGGGAACGTGAACACTTGTTGTTGAATGTTTAGGATATGACCATGAACGTGACCCGTAACAGCACGGCCGAATGGCAACGTGATGATGCCGATCATCACCTGCATCCCTTTAGCGATATCGCTCAACTGAGTGAAAAAGGCGTGCGTGTGATCACCCACGGCGAAGGCGTTTATATTTGGGATTGTGAAGGTGAAAAAATCATCGATGGCATGGCGGGACTGTGGTGCGTCAGCCTTGGTTATGGGCGCAAAGAACTGGCCGATGTCGCGGCCAAGCAAATGAACGCATTGCCGTATTACAATACGTTTTTTCAAACCACCACCATGCCCGCAACCGCGTTGGCAACCTTGTTGGCCGAAGTCACACCCGATGGCTTTAACAATGTATTTTATGGCAGTTCCGGGTCTGAATCCAACGACACCATGGTGCGTTTGGTGTGGCGGTATTGGGATGCTAAGGGACAATCTTCAAAGAAAACCATCATCGCCCGCGAAAACGCTTATCACGGCAGTACCATTGCCGGGGCCAGCATGGGCGGTATGGGGTATATGCACGAACAAGGCCCGTTGCCTTTGCCGGGGTTCGAACACATCGAACAACCGCACTGGTATTTTAATGGTGGGGATTTAACGTCTGACGAATATGGTCTTCAAGCCGCAGGCCGACTGGAAGAAAAAATTCTGGAACTCGGCGCCGACACCGTGGCAGCGTTTATCGGTGAGCCGATCCAAGGGGCCGGGGGCGTGATTGTTCCCCCCGATAGTTACTGGCCGGAAATTCAACGCATTTGCCAAAAATACGATGTGTTGTTGGTGTCGGACGAAGTGATTTGTGGATTTGGCCGTACCGGAGAATGGTTCGGGTGTCAGTCGTTTGGGTTTGAACCGGATTTAATGACCATGGCCAAAGGCATGTCGTCGGGGTACCTGCCGATTTCTGGCGTGATGGTGCATGACCGTGTTGTGGATGTGTTAAAAGGCAGTGGCGATTTTAATCACGGCTATACCTATTCCGGCCATCCGGTATCGTGCGCGGTGGCCGAAGCCACGATTTCGATTATGCGTGATGAAGGCATTATTGATCGCGTAAAAAATGATGTTGGCCCTTATTTTCAAAAAAGACTGCAAGAATTTTTAGACCATCCGTTGGTTGGCCAAGTGCGTGGCCGGGGCCTGATCGGAGCCTTGGAAATGGTCAAAGATAAAGCCACCCACCAACCGTTTGATAATGTCGGTGATGTTGGCACAATCTGCAAGAACCATTGCTTTGAGAATAATATCATCATGCGCGCCACCGGGGATGCTATGTTGTTGTCACCACCATTGGTGATCACCAAAGACGAAATCGATGAATTGATGAACAAGGCACGGATGTGCCTGGATATGACGGCCAAGGACATTGGCTTAATTTAGATTTAACATTTAATGATCTTATGGGGAGTTAAAATGAAACAGGTTAAAAAAACGATTGCCGTAACGGTTGCTTTGGCTGCTGGGCTTGTCTTGGCCGGGTGTGGTGACAAGGCCGACGAAAAAGTTGTGAACGTTTATAACTGGTCCGATTACATTGCCGAAGAAGTCTTGACCGAATTCGAAGCCGAAACCGGTATCAAAGTGGTTTATGACGTTTTTGATTCCAACGATGTTTTGGAAACAAAATTGTTGGCGGGCAATTCCGGCTATGACGTGGTTGTGCCKTCGGGAACYTTCYTKGGYCGSCAAATYRAAGCSGGCGTTTTTCAAAAGCTKGAYMRMWCWAAACTYACCAAYTGGGGYAACCTTTGGGATGTGGTTTTGAACCGCGTCGACAAATATGACCCGGGCAATCAATATGCCGTAAATTACATGTGGGGCACCACGGGCATTGGTTATAACGTTGGCCTGATCAAAGATCGCATGCCCGATGCACCGACCACGTCTTGGGACATGATCTTTAACCCGGCTATTGTTTCTAAATTTGCCGATTGCGGTGTGTATATGTTGGACGCCAGCGATGAAATGATTCCGGCGGCGTTGAACTATATTGGTGAAGACCCCGACAGCAAAGACGAAGCCGTGATTGCCAAGGCCGAAGCCGTGTTGATGGCGATCCGCCCTTATATCCGTAAATTCCATTCGTCTGAATATATTGATGCTTTGGCGAACGGCGATATCTGTTTGGCGATTGGTTGGTCGGGTGACGTTTTACAAGCCCGTGATCGTGCAGCCGAAGCTGACAACGGTGTCGAAATTGCATATTATGCTCCATCCGAAGGCGCGCAAATGTGGTTCGATATGATGGCCATTCCGGCGGATGCTCCTCATGTTGACAATGCCCATACCTTCATCAATTACATCATGCGGGCAAAAGTTATGGCTCAGGCGTCTAACTATGTTTATTACGCCAATGGCAACAAAGCATCTGAAGCGTTTTTGGAAGCCGACGTGATTGGTGACGAAGCCATTTATCCATCCACCGAAGCGATGAAAGGCTTGTTCATCACCACACCGTATGACCCTAAATCTCAACGGGCTGTGACCAGTATTTGGACCCGTGTGAAAGTGGGAGAATAGACCGGGCGATGGCCGCTTTGCTTCAAAAAGCAAAGCGGCCATTTTCTTTTAAGGTTAAAGACAAGGTTTGAGCATGGCTGATGCAAATCCTCAATCGAACGATACTTTTTCTCCGTGGTTGGATTCCGGCGAAACGCCGTTTGTGCGCATTGAAAACGTCACCAAAAAGTTTGGAAGCTTTACGGCTGTCGATAATATTTCCTTAGATATTTATGAACATGAATTCTTTTCCTTGTTGGGACCTAGCGGGTGCGGAAAAACCACGTTGTTGCGTATGTTGGCCGGGTTCGAGCTGCCCACATCGGGCAAGATTTTTATTGATGGCGAAGACATGTCGTGCGTGCCGCCCCATAAACGTCCCGTCAATATGATGTTTCAATCCTATGCATTATTTCCGCATATGACGGTTGAACAAAACATTGCCTTTGGTTTGCAACAAGACAAGCTGCCCAAAGACGAAATTTCCGACACCGTGAACCGCATGCTTCAATTGGTGAAGTTGGAAGACTATTCAAAACGCAAGCCGGAACAGCTTTCGGGTGGGCAACGTCAACGCGTAGCCTTGGCCCGGTCGTTGGCGAAAAACCCTAAAATATTATTGTTGGATGAACCGCTGGGCGCGTTGGATAAAAAACTGCGCAAAGAAACCCAATTTGAATTGATGAATATCCAAGAAGAACTGGGCATCACCTTTGTCATCGTCACCCACGACCAAGAAGAAGCCATGACCGTATCGTCCCGCATCGCCATGATCGATAGTGGCAAAGTTATTCAGGTCGCGGCTCCGGCTGATATCTACGAGTATCCAAATTCTCGAAACGTTGCGACGTTCATTGGCGAGGTTAATATTTTAGAAGGCGTGGTGGCCAAGGTCGAAAAAGATTCAGCCACCATCAACATTAAGGGCATTAAGGCCCCTGTGCATACGGGACGCAGCATTCAGGCCACAAATGGCGAACAAGTTTGGGTCGCGGTTCGTCCGGAAAAAATGATTGTCAGCCTGAACGCGCCCGACAACTTAAGCACAAATGTCATCAAGGGCATTGTTTGGGATATTGGTTATTTGGGGAACCTATCCGTTTATCATGTGCGGCTTTCTGACAAACGCATGGTGACGGTGACCATGACCAACCGCACACGCGAAACAGAACGCACCATCACGTGGGAAGACGAAGTCTATGTCACGTGGGAAAGTGATGCCTCTGTGGTGCTGTTGAGCTAGGGCCGGGGAAGGGATCGTATGACACAAAAACCTCAATCTTCCTCTCAACCCTTATGGTTTGCCCGGTGTTGTGAACGCTGGGGCCTAGAAGGCCGTAGCTTGACGGTGATGGTGCCCTATATCTGGTTGTTGCTGTTGTTTCTGGCGCCGTTTCTGATTGTTTTAAAAGTCAGCTTCGCCGAAATGAGATTGGCCATCCCGCCCTATACACCGTTGTTCGAAATGGTCGAAGACGGCTTTGTCCAGATCAAGCTGAACCTTGATAATTACGCCATGTTGTTCAGCGATGCGCTGTATATCAAATCATATGTCAGCAGTATTAAAATAGCTCTGATCTCAACATTTTTCACGCTTTTGATTGGTTATCCGATTTCTTACGGCATGGCGAAAGCGCCCAGATCTTGGCAACCGATATTATTGATGATGGTGATTTTGCCGTTTTGGACCTCATTTTTAATCCGCGTCTATGCGTGGATCGGTATCTTAAAACCCGAAGGTTTTTTGAATATGTTTTTGATGTGGATCGGTGTGATCGATGATCCTTTGGTGATCTTGCACACCAATACGGCGGTTTACATCGGTATCGTGTATTCGTATCTGCCGTTCATGATTTTGCCGTTGTATGCCAGTTTGGAAAAAATGGATTTGTCGTTGTTAGAAGCCGCGGCCGACCTTGGCTGTCATCCCCTGAAAGCTTTTTGGAAAATCACCTTTCCCATATCCATGCCGGGCGTCATCGCCGGGTGTTTCTTGGTATTCATTCCGGCCGTTGGTGAATTTGTAATCCCGGATTTGTTGGGCGGGTCYAGCACTTTGATGATTGGCAAAACGCTGTGGACTGAATTKTTCAACAACCGGGATTGGCCGTTGTCATCGGCCGCCGCCGTAGTTTTGTTGGCATTATTGATTATTCCCATCGTGTGGTTTCAAAGATTTCAATCCCGCCGTTCGGCGATGGGCGAATAGGGGGGAATGATGAAACAATGGACTTGGTTCAATAAAGTCTCGCTGGTTTTGGGCTTTGCTTTTTTATACATTCCCATCTTGTTGCTGGTGATTTACAGCTTTAATGAATCCCGTCTGGTCACCGTGTGGTCCGGTTTTTCGTTTAAGTGGTATGGGGCGTTGATGCAAAACAGGGGCTTGCTGGATGCCGCCGCCGTGACCATCAAGGTTGCCTTGATTTCTTCAACGCTGGCGACCATTTTTGGCACCATGGCTGGGTTTTCCATGGTCCGCTTTAAACACTTTCGCGGACGCACCTTGTTTAACGGTATGATCTATGCGCCCTTGGTGATGCCCGAAGTCATCACCGGGCTTTCGTTGCTGTTGATGTTTGTCGCCATATCTTTGGACCGGGGCATGTGGACCATCACCTTGGCGCACACCACGTTTTCCATGTGTTATGTGGGGGTGGTTGTTCAGTCAAGGCTCGCGGGCTTTGATCGTTCGATTGAAGAAGCCGCCATGGATTTAGGATGCCCCCCCCTAAAGACCTTTTTTGTGATCACCTTGCCGATCATTCTACCCGCCGTATTGTCGGGCTGGTTATTGTCGTTTACCTTGTCTTTGGATGATTTGGTGATCGCCAGCTTTACCACCGGACCCGGTGCCACCACCTTGCCCATGAAAATATATTCCATGGTAAGGTTAGGGGTGACGCCAGAGGTCAATGCGATTTCAACCATCCTGATTGGCATTGTTGCGTCAGGTGTGGTGGTGTTATCGGTGCTGCACAAACGCCGGGAAAACCAAAAACGAAAAGACGAGCTTTTGGCCGCGTCTGATTTATAAAACGGAGTTTCGACCATGTTGACCACGTTGAAGACGAACCCCAAAGCCGCACGTCTGCACGCCGAGGCCTTTTTGAAAGACCATCCAGATGTTCAGTATTTGGATGCGTTTATGTTCGACATGAATTGCATCGTGCGGGGCAAGCGCTATCCCCGCGCCGACATCGCCCATCTGTTTGAAATCGGCATGTTGTTGCCATATTCCGCGATGGTTTTGGACGTCACCGGAACGTCTTCGGATGCGGGCGGTATCGGCTTCAGCGATGGTGATCCTGACGGCACCCTGCGGCCAATTTCGGCAACGTTGTCGATGGTGCCTTGGGCCGATGCGCCAACGGCTCAGGTTTTGGTTTCTTATGACGATAGCAACGGCGAAGACGCATTGTTGGAACCTCGCAATATCTTGGCCGAAGTCGAAGCCAAACTTAATGCCGATGGATTGTTCCCCGAAACGGCCTTGGAATTAGAGTTTTATTTATTAGACAGCAGCCGCACGCCCGAACGTTTTCCCCAAGCCCCGATTTCTCCCGGAACGGGCGAACGCGACAAAACCACACAAGTGTACGGCATGGCTGAATTGGATCATTACGGCGAAGTCCTGCGTGAAATAGAAGATGCCTGTCATGTGCAAAACATTCCGGCCTATACGGCGAGTGCTGAATATGCCCCCGGTCAATTTGAAATCAATTTAAAACATTGCCCATCTGCGGTCGAAGCCGCCGATCACGCGGCTTTGCTTAAACGCGTGGTTAGTAACGTTGCCCGTAAACACGGTTTTCGCGCCAGTTTTATGGCCAAGCCCTTTTTGGAATTGGCGGGCAATGGTCTGCATGTGCATGTCAGCGTGCTGGATGATAAAGGCCATAATATCTTTGCTGATGGGGATGATGGAAAGCTGGGCAATCAGCTGTTGGCAAATGCCGTGGGCGGCATGCAGGCGGCGTTGTTTGAATCCATGGCGTTTTATGCCCCAAACGTAAATTCCTATCGCCGTTTTAAGCCCAATAAATATGTTCCCGTCACGCCCAGTTGGGGCGCGAATAATCGCTCGTTGGCGTTTCGCGTGCCCACAGGCGACAGCACCAGCCGCCGCATTGAACATCGCATTGCCGGAGCCGATGCGAACCCCTACCTGACCTTGGCGGCGATTTTGGCGGGGCTTCATCATGGAATACTCAATAAGCTAGATCCCGGCCAGCCCGGTTCGGGAAACACCGGTGATAAATGCGATCCCAACATGCCCCGCACATTGGATCAGGCGTTGGCTAAGTTTCAGAAAAGTAAAATCTTGCCCGCGTATTTTGGCGAACGGTATATGGACGTTTACAGGCTCACCAAACAAGCCGAGCTGGAATCCTTTCGCGATTACATTTCCGGTCGGGAATATGATTGGTATTTGTAAGTTAGCTTAAGTCGATCCAAGTCGATTTGATCTCGGTATACTTATCTAAGGCATGAAGCGATTTGTCGCGACCATTTCCGGATTGTTTATACCCGCCAAACGGCATGGTCATGTCGCCGCCATCCCAACAGTTTATCCACATGTTTCCGGCCCGTATGCGCCGGGAAAGCTTGATGGCTTTGTTCAAATCAGCTGTCCATAAACAGGCGGCCAAACCATACTGGCTGTCGTTGGCAATGTGGATGGCTTCTTCTTCATCCTTGAATGTGAGAGTCGACAGAACCGGGCCAAAAATTTCTTCTTGAGCAATACGCATGGAACTTTGCACATTATCAAAAATGGTCGGGGCGACATAATATCCGCCTTGGTTCAGCAATACCCGTTCGCCACCGCACAACAGTTTTGCGCCTTCGTTTTTGCCGATGTCGATATAATCCAACACACGGTTCATGTGCTTTTCTTCAATCAATGCGCCCAGCGATGTATTGATGTCTAGGGGATCACCCGGTTGCATCGTGGCGGCAACTTTCAGGACTTCTTCGATAAATTCATCTTTGATGGTGTCTTGCACAATCAAGCGAGATGCAGCGGTGCAGACTTCGCCTTGATTGTAAAAAATTCCAATGGCGGCATGTTCGGCGGCTTTTTTTAAATCCAGACAATCGGCAAACACAACGTTTGGTGTCTTGCCGCCGCATTCCAGCCAAACGCGTTTCATGTTGGACTGGCCTGAATATTGTAAAAATAGTTTTCCAACTTCGCCGGACCCGGTAAACGCCAAACAGTCCACATCCATATGCAGGCCTAAGGCCTTGCCAGCGGTTGGGCCAAAGCCGGGGACAACGTTCAGCACGCCTTCGGGCAGGCCGGCTTCGATGGCAAGTTCGGCTAAACGAAGGGCTGTAAGTGGAGATTGTTCGGCGGGTTTTAAGACCACCGAATTTCCGGCGGCCAACGCGGGGCCAAGTTTCCAGCACGTCATCAACAGCGGAAAATTCCATGGCACAACGGCGGCGACCACACCGATGGCCTCGCGCGTGATGGTGCCAAAGGCACCGGGTCCAGTTGGCGCGACTTCATCGTAAATTTTGTCACAGGCTTCGCCGTACCAGCGCATGCAATTAGCCGACGACGGCACGTCCACGCTTAGGCTATCGCCGATGGGCTTGCCGACGTCTAATGTTTCTAAAAGAGCCAGTTCTTCGGCATGGTCGTCCATAAAATCAGCCAGACGGATGAGGACTTTTTTGCGATCTTTTGGGGCCATATTCGACCACACGCCAGCATCAAAAGCCTTGCGGGCGCTGGCAACGGCGTGGTTGATATCATCGCTATCGCCTTCGGCAACGGGACCTAAGACTTTGCCGGTGCCGGGGTTGATGTTGTCAAAAGTCTTTTGGCTGATCGCATCGACACGCTTGCCATCAATAAACAAATGGCTGGGCAGGGCAATCTTGCTGGCGCGGTCTTTATAATCAATAGACATGGTTCACCTTTAAAAACTGGGGGGCGTGGCCGCACTGACAATGATGCATTCATCCTTGCCGACGTTTTTGAAACGGTGCGGAATGTTGTTGTTGATGTAATAGGAATCGCCGACTTTAAGGATCTTTTTGCGTTGGCCCACGGTCAACTCGATTTTGCCCTTAATAACAATGCCCGCTTCTTCGCTGTTGTGGGTGAGCATGTCTTCACCTGAATGCGCACCGACTTCATATCGTTCGTGCAAAAAGCGAAGCTTGCGATCTTTGCGATTGGCACCGATCAACTTCAGGTGTGCACCATTTTCAAAAAATTCAACCAGATGGTCTTTTTCGAAAAAGATCGTTTCGTCGGATTCCATATCCATGGTCAAAAAATCAACCAAAGTTATGGAAAAGCTGTCCAAAACCTTTTTTAAGGAATCAACAGAAGGGCTAACCCGGTCTTGTTCAATCAGGGATATGGTGCTGTTGGTGACACCGGCACGTTTGGCGACTTCGCGTTGAGAAAGCCCGTACATGGTGCGCAGTGCTTTTAATCGTGTGCCAATATTGTTGTCCATACGCGCCTATTCCTTGATTATGTGTCAAACATAATAGGCATGATTGGCTATAAAAGCGAGTTATATTGGTGAAATGTAAAATATATTAGACGATTTTACCGTTCAACGCACAGGGCAACACCCATGCCACCACCAATGCACAAGGTGGCGAGGCCTTTATGGGCATCACGGCGTTTCATTTCGTATAGCAACGTGACCAAAATTCTGGCCCCACTGGCGCCGATGGGATGGCCCAAAGCAATTGCGCCGCCGTTGACGTTGACCTTACCAGCGTCCCAGCCAAGCTCTTGATTCACGCAACACGCTTGTGCGGCAAAGGCTTCGTTGGCTTCWATYARATCYARMWMWKCRWYMGWMMAWCYSGCTTTTTTTAAAGCGGATTTCGAGGCTTCAATAGGTCCGGTCCCCATCAGTTGAGGATCAACGCCAATCGAGGCCCAAGAGGTGATTTTCGCCAGCGGTGTTAAGCCCCGGCACGTGGCCTCGGCTGCCGACATTATCACCAACGCCGCCGCTCCATCGTTCAGGCCCGAGGCATTTCCCGCCGTGACCGTACCGTCTTTTTTAAAAGCCGGGCGCAGCGCTGAAAGGGATTCAGCGGTGGTGCCTGCACGTGGAAATTCGTCCGTATCAAACTGTGTATCGCCGCGCCTGGATTTAACGGTGACGGGGACAATTTCATCTTTATAGGCACCAGATTTTAAAGCCGCTTCGGCTTTTTGTTGAGACGCCGCGGCAAAGGCATCTTGGGTACTGCGGTCAATTGAATATTTGGCCGCGATGTTTTCCGCCGTTTGGCCCATGTGGTAATCATAAAACGCATCCCACAATCCATCCTTGACCATGGTATCGACCATGTGTCCGTCGCCCATTTTTGTCGGCGCGCGCAGGTACGTGGTGTGCGGAGAAAGGCTCATGTTTTCCTGACCGCCCGCGACGATGATGGTGGCATCGCCACACTTAATGGCTTGGGCGGCTAACATCACCGTGCGCAGTCCCGACCCACACACCTGATTGACGGTGTAGGCACTTTTTTCGGCGGGAATGTTTGCGGCCATGGCGGCTTGACGTGCGGGATTTTGACCTTGGCCTCCGGTCAGCACCTGACCCATGATGACTTCATCAACATCGTTTGGCGAAACGCCGGCGCGGTCTAAGGCTTCGGCGATGACTGTGCTTCCCAATTGGACAGCCGACACAGAGCTCAAACCACCCAAAAAAGAGCCAATGGCGGTGCGGGTCGCGGCAACGATGACGATATCTGTATCCGACATGTGTGTTCCTAAGTCGATAATTCTGGGCGGTTTTTATAGAACGCCAAAGCCTCTGGATTGGCAAGAGCATGTTGGTTGCGCACGACACGATTATGAATAACGTCGCGTACGGCCAGCTCTACGGTCTTGCCTGATTTTGTGCGGGGAATATCCTCAACCGCTAAGATTTTGGCCGGAACATGACGGGGCGTTGTGTTGGTGCGAATCTCAGTTTTGATGCGTTTGATCAGATCATCATCCAGTTTGATCCCTTCGCGAAGCTTGACAAACAAAACGATACGGACATCGTCTTCCCAATCTTGAGCGACCACAACGGCGTCCATAACGTCCGCTATCGGTTCAACTTGGCGGTAAATTTCGGCGGTGCCAATACGCACGCCACCGGGATTTAGGGTGGTATCGGAGCGTCCTAAAAACACAACGCCGCCGGTGTCTTTGATTTCAATCAGGTCACCGTGATGCCAGATATTTTCAAACGTTTCGAAATACGCGGCGTGGTATCGTTTGCGGTCCGGATCGTTCCAAAAGCCCGAAGGCATGGACGGGTGAGGGGATAAACATACCAGTTCACCGGGTTCGTTTGTGACGGGCTCGCCCGCTGCATTAAACGCCTGAACATTCATGCCCAAATGACGTTTTTGCGATTGCCCCCGGTACACGGGACCGATGGGGTTTCCGCCAACAAAACACCCAACAATATCGGTGCCGCCCGCAATCGAAGCCACACAACAATCGGTTTTCCACGATGCATATAGATAATCAAAGCTTTCGGGTGACAAGGGTGATCCCGTTGAAAAGATCGTGCGCAATTTTGAAAGGTCGTGGGTTTTGATCGGTTCAACACCCGCCTTGGCACAGGCATCAATATATTTGGCCGAGGTGCCAAAATGCGTGACCGCACTTTTTTCGACAATAGACGCCAATCGGTTGGCGTCCGGATAAAAGGGGTTGCCGTCAAACAATACGATGGTGGCCTGGCTGGCGAGGGCGGAAACCAACCAGTTCCACATCATCCACCCGCAGGTGGTGAAATAAAACAATCGATCACCGGGGTGAATGTCGCCTTGCAGCTGGTGTTCCTTTAGGTGTTGCAACAAAATGCCGCCGACCCGGTGAACAATGCATTTGGGAACGCCCGTGGTGCCGGATGAAAACATAATGAACAGCGGGTCATTAAAAGAAACGTGGGTAAACTTTAAGGGCATGCGCGGTTGGTCGTGAATAATGGTTCGATACATTAAACCTTTGCCGCCCAGCCCGGATAAATCGACTTGGCCCTTGATGTAAGGCACAACGATAACCTGTTGAAGGCTGGGGATTTGGGGGAGCAACTCAGATACAATTTGAAGACTGTCAAATTCCTTGCCGTTGTAATGATAGCCATTGGCGGTGAACAGGACTTTGGGTTCAATTTGTCCAAAGCGATCCAGAACACCTTGTGTGCCAAAGTCCGGAGAACAAGACGACCATACGGCCCCCAAGGCCGTGGTCGCCAACATCGCAATGACGGTTTCGGGGATGTTGGGCATAAAACCCGCGACCCGGTCGCCTTTGCCCACGCCCAGTTCTTTTAACGCGCGGCTGAGACGAGAGACCTGATCATACAGTTCATCCCAAGACAAAGCCTGACGTCGACCGTCTTCGCTGTGGGCGATAATGGCTTTGCCGTTGCCTCGGCGTTGCAGTAAATTTTCGGCATAGTTCAGTTGGGCCTTGGGAAAGAACGTGGCATCGATTAACGCGCTCTCGGTTCCCTCAGCTTCTAAGGCTGGGCCAGGCGTGCCTTTGGAGCGGACTTCGCAAAATTTCCACACCATGGTCCAAAAATCGTTGGGATTTTGAACCGACCAATCCCAGGCTGCGTCATAAGTCGGCAGGCTGATTTTATATTTATTTTCCGCACGGTGTAAAAATGCAGTTAACAACGATCCATCGATGCGATCTTGGGATGGGGACCAAAGCTGTGTACTCATATGATTTAGTCTTCAACGAACGACAGTTACAGAACAATTGGCGTGGCGAACCACCCGCGCAGCATTGGGGCCTAACAGGAAGTCTTTTAAATCATCACGCCCCGAAGAAACTACGATCATGTCGGCTTTAATCTTATCCGCCATGTTGAGGATTTCCTCATAAACCGTGCCTTCACTGACAATGCGCTGAGTTTTGATGTCAGCGGAAACATGTGTTTTGACAAAATCCTTTAAGACGACCAAAACTTTTTCGCCAACTTCTTTTTCATACCCCTTGGGAAAAAAGGAACCGACAATGGACATGCCAAAGTTTGGTATTACGGTCATCACATGCATGGTCCCGCCGGACGCCTTTATATAATCCTCGGCGACGGGCAGGGCCTTGGTCCAAGAGTTTTCGTCGTTTAAATCGACGGTTAATAAAACATCTTTAAACATGGTTTATGCTCCTTCTGCAGCTTCTTCGACGCGCAAACGCCGACGCTGAATAACAATCATGATGAACAACAGAGCCAAAGCAGGAATAAAGAACCATTCCTTATCCACGCGTTCTGTTGGGACTTCTACGCGTTCGATTTTCACGGGTTCATCCCCATAAAAATCAAAAGCCAGTAAAGCTTCGGAAAGGGCGGTGCTGGGCATCGGTTCGTCCAACGTCGCCGTATCCCCATCAATCATCACCATCAATCCGGCAGCATCCATCAGGCGGCTTTCGCCGTCGCCACTTTTGCCCATTGAAGCCATTAATGTGGTTTTTGACATTTCGCCATTGCGGCTGTCGGGACCGGATATGACAAAGCGGATCATGCCATCTTCCGGGACCTGTTCAGCCACGGCGATGATTTCTGTTCCAGCCTTAAAAGCATACGGTGGACTAACCTGATCCAGCCAATAGCCCGGCCTAAACATGGTGAACGCGATCAGTAAGAACGCTAAGGATTCCCAGATTCTGTTTTTCACAAACATGTATTGCTGGGTCGCTGCGGCAAAGGTCAGCATCGCCACCAGTGCGGTAATAAACACAAAGATGGCTTGCACCGGACCCACATCAATCAGCAACAGATCGGTGTTGAAGATAAACAGGAACGGCAAGATTCCGGTACGGATGTCGTACATGAATCCTTGGATACCTGTGCGAATAGGATCACCACCCGAAATCGCGGACGCGGCAAACGCCGCCAGCCCTACCGGGGGCGTATCATCGGCCAAAATGCCGAAGTAAAACACAAACATGTGTACGGCGATTAGGGGTACGATTAAACCAGATTGCGCGCCAACCGAAATAATCACCGGAGCCATCAGGCTGGACACCACGATGTAGTTCGCCGTGGTGGGTAGGCCCATGCCCAAAACTAGGCTGAGAATCGCCACCAAAAACAGCATCAACATCAAGTTTCCGCCGGAGAGGAATTCTACGAATTCTCCCATGATTTGATGAGCCCCCGTGAGGGAAATTGTACCGACAATAATACCTGCAGCACCCGTGGCAACGGCGATGCCGATCATGTTGCGCGCACCGCTAACCATGCCATTTATAAACTGATCCCAGCCTTGTTTAATACCGGCCAAATGATCGGGGTTGCCCCGCAAGAAGGCTTTTAAGGCATGTTGGGTCAGGGCGATGAAGATCATGCCCACGGTTGCCCAGAACGCGGACAGACCCGGAGAGAACCGTTCAATCATCAAACACCAGACCAACACGACGATGGGCAATAAATAATACAGACCCGTTTTGACCGTGGGGCCAAATTCGGGCGTTTTTAACATTGGTTTCGATAATTCATCAGGATCTAAATCGGGAAGCTTTGAGGCGACTTTTGCCAAGATCACATAGAACACCAAGAATAAAACCATAGCCGCATAAATGGTCGCGTCGCCAAAGGCTTCTTTGGTCCAGCCTAATCCATAATGAAGGCCGCCGCCCAAACCAAGCACCACAACCACGCCCAAAAGGAAGTTCGAAATACGGACTAAAATGGTGCGTTTCGGTCCGCCTTGCGGCATGCCAGACAAGCCCATTTTCAAGGCTTCTAAGTGAACGATATAAAGAAGGGCAATATAAGAAATCAGCGCGGGCAAAAAGGCATGGCGGACCACGTCCAAATAGCTAATGCCCACATATTCAATCATCAAAAACGCAGCCGCGCCCATAACCGGGGGCGTTAATTGCCCGTTGGTGCTGGATGCGACTTCGACCGCCCCGGCTTTTTCAGCGCTAAATCCTGTGCGTTTCATTAAGGGAATCGTGAACGTGCCGGTGGTCACCGTATTGGCGATAGACGAACCTGAGATCATACCCGTCATGGCCGAGGCCAAGACCGCAGCCTTGGCTGGGCCACCACGGTAATGGCCCAAAAGGGAGACCGCCGTTTTGATGAAGTATGCGCCCGCACCCGCTTTTTCCAAGATCGAGCCAAACAGCACGAACAGGAAAATCATCGAAGCCGATACACCAAGGGCAACACCAAAAACACCTTCGGTTTGCATCCAATAATGGCCCATGGCTTTGGAATACGAAGCACCCTTCCATTGGATGACTTCGGGCAACCATGGAAGGTGGCCAAAAAAGACGTACATCATGAAGACGGACGCCACGATCACCAACGGCAAACCCAAGGCGCGATAGGTGGAAATCAACAAAATCACCATGCCAATGGTGGCGATAATTAAATCGGTCTGCGTCCACAAGCCCGGACGCTCGGAAATGGCTTCTTTGAAAACCGGCAGGTAAAGACACACGGCGACCCCGGCAAAGGCTAATAGCCAGTCATACCAAGGGATCGAACGGCGTGGAGAATTTTTAAACAAAGGGAAAGCGGTGGCCGCTAAAAACACGGCGAAGGCCAAATGGATGGCGCGCGCTTCGTCTGAATTGAAGGTTACGTTGACACCTATTGTGCGGGTCAACCAGAACGGAACGTTGGATGCTAAATACACCTGAAAAAACGACCAGGCCAACGGAACAAAGACCAACATCTTGCCCGCAGCACCGGAAGGATTACGAGCACCCGTATCGCTTTCGGCAACCATGTCTTCGACGTTCGGTGCGGTGTTTTCCGCTCCTGTTGTTTCTTGCGTCATTACGTCCCACTCCCCAGAGGAAATTTTTAAGTCATATGATGAAAAGGCACCGCCGGACTTTGAGGTCCGGCGGTGCTTATTTCAAAGCCTTATTTAATCAGGCCAAGTTCTTTATAGGCTTTGAGAGCACCGGGGTGAAGCGGAGCTGACAAACCGTCGGTAACCATGGTTTTAGGATCAAGCTTGCGAAATGCAGGGTGCAATTTGCGGAACTGATCGATGTTTTTCATGGTTGCCATGGCGACGATATAAGCGATTTTATCTGGAACGTCAGAAGAAGTTACAAACGTTGCGCCAACGCCGAATGTTGTGACGTCATTAGGTGTACCCGTATACATGCCGCCGGGAATTTTTGCCACGCGGTAGTACGGATTATCGGCAACCAATTTATCAATTGGAGCACCTTTAACGTCGATGATTTTGGCTTTGCACGCTGTTGTGGCTTCTTTCAAAGCCGCAGCTGGGTGACCAATGGTATAAATCATGGCGTCGATTTTATTGTCGCACAATGCGGATGCCATTTCAGAACCCTTGAGTTCAGAAGCCAAAGCAAAGTCGCTGGACTTCATTCCAAACGCATCCATGACAACTTCCATGGTGGCCCGTTGACCGGAACCTGGATTGCCGATGTTAACGCGTTTGCCTTTAAGATCGGCAAATCCGGTGATGCCGGAATCAGCACGAACGATCAACGTGAACGGTTCAGCGTGAACAGAGAACATGGACCGTAATTTTTTGAACGGGCCCGCTTTTTCAAATTTGGAGGTGCCATGATAAGCATGGTACTGCCAATCGGATTGAGCCACACCAAATTCCAATTCGCCAGCGCGAATGGTGTTGATGTTGTAAACCGAACCGCCGGTGCTTTCTGCGGAACAACGGATGCCGTGCTCTTTACGTTTTTTGTTGACCAAACGACAAATCGCACCACCCGTTGGGTAATAAACGCCCGTTACACCACCAGTACCGATGGATATAAATTTTTGTTGCGCGGTCGCGGGTGTGGCGGACATTGTCGCCACGGTCATGACGGTTGCCGCCGCCAAAAGGCTTCCTTTAAGAATGTTATTCATATTGTCGTCTCCCTCGTTGTGAAAGTTGTTGAAGTATTCTTGGAGTCTTCCAGCCCATTGCTTGTTTTTGCAAGGGGGTCTTTTCGTTCGCCCTTCCCACCAGATCCCATTAGGGATCGTGCCTGTTCGGCTTGGCATAAAGATCGAGCGATTAGTTTGGCACCGTCGGCGACTTGGGTGACCAAGGCGGCATTGTTCGGAGCCAGCGTTTCGTCGTTCAGATAAAAATTATTTTCAAAGCCTACGCGCATATGTCCGCCAAGGCTGATGGTCAGCACCGCTACGGCGCCTTCGCCCGGACCAAAGGCACAGACACTCCACATCGCCGTTTGCAAATCTTGTTCACGGGCGGCGGCAAGGAAAGGGAGCAGGTCGCTGGGTTGAGAAAGCTGAGCGCCATAACGGCCCAACACATACAACACGTTCAAATTTTCACCCGGAACAATGCCTTCGCGGACCAAGTCGGCCAGTTGGCTGACCTCTTCGGGGCTATAGAGAATGTGCTGCAGGGTAATGCCGGACTCAAAGGCCCAATGATAAAAATCAGAGGCCTTGTCTAAACCATCAGCCGTTAATTCTTTCATCGCAACCGAGGCGGCTTCGGGCAAGACGTCTTGGACCAAGGCGATTTGTTGGTCCGGCGTATACTGGCCGACGGCTTCGGTGGTGATCTGGATAATCATGTTGTCGCCGACGACTTCGCGAACGGCTTTGATCGAGGCTCGATACAGGTCGGCGTCCAAGCTGTGCGCGCCATTTTCATCGCGGACATGCAGGTGCAACATGGCCGCACCGGCGTCTAAGCATTGTTTGGCGTCGCGGGCCATTTCATTTGCGGTCATCGGCAAGGCTGTATGATCGCTTTGATTTTTGCGGGCCCCGTTGGGCGCGACGGTGATAAGAAGCGGTTGCCAATCCATTACAAGACCTCGCCAATAGCCGCATCAACGGCATTCTTCAGACGGTCCACAATTTCGGCGACTTGGTCTTGGGTGACAATATACGGCGGGGCCAAAAGAACATGGTCGCCGCGCGTGCCATCCGCCGTGCCGCCCATGGGGTAACACATCAGGTGGCGCGCCATGGCTTGTTTTTTAATGCGGGCATGCAATTTCAAAGATGGATCGAAAGGCTCTTTTGTATCTCTGTCCTTGACCAATTCGATGGCTTGAAACAGTCCGCGTCCGCGAATGTCTCCGATGTGCGGGTGATCGTCAAAGGCACTGTGCAACAGGTGGTCCAAAATACCGCCTTGGGTGCGCACGTTGCTGAGCAGGTTATCGCGTTCTATCACATCTAAAACCGCCGACGCTGCCGCACACGCGGTGGCGTGTCCCATATAGGTATGACCGTGTTGGAAAAATCCACTGCCGTTGACCAAGGTATCGAAAATTTTACCCGAAACCAATAACGCGCCAATCGCCTGATAGCCCGCGCCCAATCCCTTGGCCACGGTGATCATATCGGGAACGATGCCTTCTTGTTCAGAGGCGAATGTGGTGCCAACCCGGCCCATGCCGCACATGACTTCATCCAGAATCAACAACACACCGTATTGGTCACAAATTTCGCGAATGCGTTTGAAATATCCGGGCGGTGCGACCAACGCCCCGGCGGTCGCGCCGACTACGGGTTCGGCGACAAAGGCCGCAACCGTGTCGGGACCCAAACGTAAAATTTCGTCTTCTAAGTCCTGAGCCGCGCGCAGGCCGTAATCTTCCAAGCTTTCGCCTTCGGCTTGAAAACGATAAGGGTTGCAGGCGGAAATGTGGCTGACCGTATTCATCAGCAAAGGTGCAAATGGTTCGCGCCGCAGTTTGTTGCCGCCCGTTGCTAACGCGCCCAACGTATTGCCGTGGTAACTTTGATGGCGCGCAATAATTCGCGTGCGCTTGGGCTCTCCGGATTCTAAGAAATATTGACGGGTTAGTTTTAACGCGGCTTCCATGGCTTCGGACCCACCGGACAGGAAATAAACCCGCTCGATCCCTTGGGGTGCCAAAGCGGTTAAACGTTTGGCGAGGCTTTCCATGATGTCGGTGGTGAAAAATCCACTGTGTACGAATGTCAGCTTATCGACTTGGTCATGAATGGCTTGGCGTACGGTTTTGTCGCTGTGTCCTAAACAAGACACTGCGGCCCCACCACAGGCATCGATATAACGATCACCCTGGTCATCAATGATGTAAATGCCATCGCCCAGCACAGCGTTGGGCAGGGTGATGCGTGGGGCGCGGTGAAAGACGTTATTCATCTTACGCGTCCTCCGTTTCAAGCATGCCATCGTCGGACCAATACGCGCCAAAGGTTTCCAGTTGAATTTCGCTTTCGGTTAATTCACGAAGCGCTTTTTCGCCGCCGCCGGCCAACAATAAAAGGCTCAAGGCCTGAACCACCGCCATAACCGGCAACATTGAATGGAAAAAAGCGGGGGAGGCGGATTGTAAAATAATCGGCGTGGTTTTGTCGCCCTTCAGCAACGGCGACAAAATACTGTCGGTGATGGCAATAATGTGCGCGCCGTGGCTTGCTGCGTATTCGGCAGCATGCACAACGCTGCGGCTGTACGGCTCGAAACTGATGACCAAGACAACATCGTTTTCACCAGCCCCGCGCAGATCATCGGCAAAGGTTCCGCCGCGTCCATCCAAAAGCGTAACATTGTTTTTAAACATGCTGCACGCGTATTGAAAATAAAAGGCGGCCGGATAACAGCCCCGGACTCCGGCAACATAAACATGTGGTGCCTTGGAAATTAGCTTGGCGCATTTGGCCAGAGTCTCATAGCCAACGGTTGCGGAAATGTCGTTCAGATTGGCATGATCCATGTGCATCATTTCTTCGAACATATCGCGACCGTTGTCGGGGCCGCGGGCCTGAATGGATCGGGCACTGTTGGAATACGATTGTGCCGGGCGGGTGCGCAGGCGCGTCTGAAAGGGCTTTTGAAAACTGGCATAACCGTCCAGATCCAGTTTTTGCGCCAGACGCACCATGGTGGCGGGTTGCACACCGGCTTTACTTGCAAATTGGCGCATGGAATTCAAGGCGATATCATCGGGATGGTCAAGCGCATGGCGAGCGGCGCGCTTGAGCTGTGGGCTCATCGTACCGTACGTTTCTTCAATCCGTTGACAGATCGATTGAAAATCCACTTTTACCCTGCCTGTAGCTATTGTTTTCTAGCTCTGAGCAAGGATGTTAGGCCCCAAATAATGGGACTGCAACAATTGTTTCAAAAAAAATAAAAATGATACAAATAGACTATTGCTAAGGCTTTGCTAAGGCTTGGAGGTCCAGGTTTCGATAAAAGTGTCTGCTGTTGCAAGCTCTTGGGCCGGGACTTCTTTTTTTGCGACATCAAGATTGTTTTCGGCACCAACATGGCCTTGCTTCGCCGCCAAACTCCACCAAACGTAAGCGCCAGTGATGTTTTGCTCGCCGCCTTGGCCTTTGTAAAACATCAGCCCTAAATTAAACTGGGCGCTGACGTTACCTTGGGCCGCGGCGCGGTGATACCAATACAGGGCGGTTTTTTCATCCCGTTCGACGCTCAGGCCGTTCTTATATAAGGATGCCAGATTATATTGAGCATCGCCAAGGCCGCCCTTGGCGGCCGCGCTCATCCAACGCACAGATTGGGAATAACTTTGTTCAATGCCGATGCCATTGCTGTACATCAGGGCCAAATCGTATTGGGCCGAAGCAATGCCCTGTTCGGCGGCTTTTTCGTACCAATAGGCGGTCATTTCATCGTCTTGGGGAACGCCGATGCCGTTTTTGTACATCAGGCCTAAATTTTGCTGAGCCCCGGATTCGCCCAGTTCGGCGGCTAATTTAAACCAGTGGGCGGCTTTGTTCAGGTTTTGCGGGACGCTGATGCCATTCTTATAGATCAGGCCAAGGTTATACTGAGCCTCGCCAGAACCTTTGTTGGCGGCCAAGCTGTACCAATAAATGGTGGCCTGATCATTTTGTTCGGTGCCAAGACCATTTTTGTACAGGCGGGCGAGGTTGATTTGGGCATCCACAAAACCTTGGGCCGATGATTTATTGAACCAATGAAACGCGGTTTTATAGTCTTGCAGGGTGCCAAGGCCGTCTTTGTGCAGGACAGCCAGATTATATTGCGCCGCCGCATCACCTTGCTGGGCCGCAAAACCGTACCATTTAAAGGCTTGTTCGAAATTTTGGGCAAGGCCAACACCGTGGTCTAACATTTGGCCCAAATTGTTTTGCGCGTTCACTTCGCCCTGTTCGGCGGCCAGCGTGTACCACTTTGCCGCAAGACGAAAATTTCTGGGGATGGTGGTGGCTTTATAATAGAACAGAGCCAGATTGTACTGGGCGCTGGCGGCTCCTTGTTCAGCAGCCCGGGTGTACCACTTAAGGGCAGCGGCGTGGTCTTTTTGTGTGCCAAGGCCTTCTTCATACAAGGCCCCTAAGTTGCTTTGCGCATTCCTGTCGCCCTGTTCAGCGGCCAAAGTGTACCAGTTCAGGGCTTTTTCATAGCTTTGCGGAACCCCCAAACCGTTATCAAACATCACGCCAAGATTATACTGAGCCTCGGCATGGCCTTGTTTTAAATGGGGTTTTAAGGCTTTTAAGGCGGTCTCATAATCCCCGCGCTTAATCGCATCTATCCCATCTTGAAATTCTGCCGCCAACACGGGCGGGGCCAAGAATAAGGATAAACAAAGGGCCGAGATTAAAAGACGCGTTTTCATGCTGGATAATTCAACTTTATGGCTAGAACCGTCAACCTTAAAATGGGATAAATAGGGGTGATGATGGATTTGAAGATCATAAAAAGGTGGAACAGTAGGCTGGGGTATTTACCGGCTGTGGCTTTGCTTGCCTTGCTTTTTACCTTTCCTGTGTCTGTGGTGGCCCAAGCGTTAGAGGCGGCGACGGCAAAATTGTTTGTGGCCGTGCAAAAAAATGACTTAAGCCTAGCGAAGGTGGCTCTGAAAGAAGGGGGCGATCTTTACGCTTACAATGATCGGGGCCGTACGGCGGTCGATCTGGCCATTGATGCCGGGCATTTTTATCTGGTGCAATATTTGTTGAAGGAACGGGACAAATTGGACGAAAGCGGATTGTCTAAACCTGTTAAAGCTTATAAAAAAATCGCGAAAAGCACAGCCAAACGCGTTGTAAAAGCAAAGCCCATTGCCAAAATGAAACCAGTTCCAAAATCCGTGCCAAAACCCGCACCAAAACCCGCACCAAAACCCGCACCAAAACCCGTACCAAAACCCGTACAGCCAAAATTATTGGTGCAAAAATCGGCAAAGCCATTTCTGGCACCCGCACCTTCAAAGATTGGAGACTTATCGGACATTTCGAAACCACCGGCGTATCCACCGTCCAGCCCCAAACCGATTGTTAAAAAGTATGTGATGGCGAAACCTCAGCCTAAACCCTTGCCGAAACCGAAACCGAAACCGAAACCGAAACCGAAATCAAAGCCCGTTATTGCCGAAGCCGCCGTCAAACCTATAATTTTAGAATCCCCGTTTAAATCGATAGCATCCCAGCCCGCCAAAGCCGTGCCGCTTGAAACCGACCGGGCGGTTGCCGCTTTGCCAGTGATACAGGCCGAGGTTTCGGTCGTGCCAAGGACTGAGCTTGCCGCGCTCCCTGAGGTTGAAGTCCCATCAAAGCCTGAGTTTAAATTTGCGCCGGACCCAGAACCCGTTGATGAGCCTTTGCCCATCGTCAGCTTTGTTCCCAACACCAAAAGCAAATTAAACCCCGTGCGCACATTCTTTTTAAAAACGATGGTGGCCCGCGTTCAAAAAAAGCCAGAGCCGGTATCGGCTCAAATGAAAAAGCCTGTGAAGCTGCGACCAAAGCGTAAGGCCCAGACTTCCCAACCCCCAAAAGCACAATGGGGATCAGTCAAACCTGCTGCTGAAAGTGTCTTTGAGGCCCCCAATTTTCCAACACCGCCCAGAAGGCTAACCAAATCGAGGGTCGATGCGGTAACGGTTGATCCCACCGAAGCCCCCATTAAATGCGAAGACTATTCAAGTTCAGACAATGTCGACAACACGTCTTCTAGCCTTACGCTCGGCTTGCCGCCGCTGCGCGCAGATGTAAAGTGTGAGCCGTAAAGGATAACCGAATTACCGTTCGCGGAAGGCTTCGCTGAAGGCCAAATAAACCGGCTTTAACAAATATTCCATCAACGTTCTTTCACCCGTACGAATGTCGGAAATTACCGTCATGCCGGGGACTACCCGATTAATGGCGGGGTTTTTGCCAACATAGTTTTGTTCCAACGAGATGAGCGCTAAATAAAATGGGTTGCCGAGTTCATCGGTGTAGGTCGTGGCCGAAATGCGGTCAATCGAGCCATTGATATGGCCAAACCGGGTGTAATCGTAAGCTTGAACCTTGACGTTTGCCACTTGCCCCTTAAACACAAAGCCAATGTCGTCGGTGGCAATGCGGGCGTTGATTTTCAGTTCAACATCAGACGGAATGATTTCTGCGATGGTTTCGCCGCCGGGGATAACACTGCCCACGGTTTCGGTGCGCAGGTTTTGCACGACGCCTTTAACAGGAGAACGGATTTGCAAACGATTCACACGGTTTTCAACCTGAGCAATGACTTCTTTTAATTCGGCAATTTCGGAACTGACGGTCGCCAAACTTTGCGCAGCTTCCATGGGCAGGCGTGCGTTGATTTCAAGCTTACGACTTTCCAGTTCAGAAATAGATTCTGTGAGTTGGCGTTGCAAATCAACGGCTTCTGAGCGCTGAGCTTGAACGCGAGACAATTCGCGTTGGCTGTCCAGATAGACCAATTTGGGTTGCAGGCCTTTGTCCATCAGGTTTTTGCGGATTTTCAGTTGTTCGCGCAAAAGGCTGACTTGGCGCGCCACGGCGGCGGCTTTTTTCTTGGCTTGACCGCGTTGAATCATTTTTTGTGTGATTTGTTTTTCAATGACTTGAATTTGCGCTTGTGTGGCCTTGTGTTTGGCTTGGAAAAGTTGCGCCTGAACGTTCGCCAAAAATTCGTTGCGGGTGCCGGTGACCTGTTCGATCACATCGGTATTGCCCATCGAAATCGCGTGCAATTGTTCGGCTTCGAGTTCAAGGGCGGTCAGGCGAACGGCCAACTGGTTGCGTTCAGCGGTAACCCCGGACGGGGACAAAACCATGATGATTTCGTTTTTTTCCACAAGATCGCCATCGCGGACGCGAATGTCTTCGATAATGCCGCCTTCTAAGTGCTGGATGGTTTTGACCGAACCAAACGGCGACACTTCACCAGACGTCACCACAACCTGAGAAATGCGGGTATTGGCCGCCCAGATGATGAAAATAACCGTGAAAACAAAAATGAAAAAGGCGGCAAAGCGAAGCAAACCTCTGGGGCTTTGCTCTTCCAGCATCAAAGATTGAGACAACCGCGAACGGCCCATATTGGTGGCATTTTCCGCCGCACTCATTTTGACGGAAGGCGCCGGGGCCGAAGCCCCGGGTGTGGGTGCTGATGGATTATTGGCGTCGGTCACTGCGGCTCTCTCTTCTCTTTCTTAGTTTTTTTCCACGATCGGCAAGCTGTTTTGGGGTTCCGTTAAAGGTAATTTGCCCCGCCCGCAAAGCGATCACGCGGTCGGCCATGGCGATGTAATCTTTGCGGTGGGTGACGTACAAAGTCGTCACCTTACCCCGGAAAGATTTGATTTTCTTTTTCAACATTTCATCGGATTCAATATCCAAAGCAACGCTGGGTTCGTCAAACAGCATAATATTTGAATCGCACAAGAAAGTCCGGGCCAAGGTCAAACCCTTGCTAAAGCCCGTTGAAACCTGTGTCTTGGTCTTTTCCGTCAGCATCGTGGTGATGCCATCGGGCAACGCCTGTACATCATCCAAAACGCCGGCTTCTTCCAAAGCATTTTCCAGCTGTTTTCGGGTGGCGACGGGATTGGCGACTTTTAGGTTTTCTTCGATGGTGCCGGCAAACAGGTCGGATCGTTGCGGCAGGTAACCAATGGAATTGCGCAGATCAACCAAGTTCAATTGACGGGTGTCAATGTCATCAATTTTCACCGTGCCAGCCTGTGTCTTATAAAGATTGGCAATCAATTTCATGATGGTTGATTTTCCGGAACCGTTTGATCCGATAATCGCCACCAATTCTCCAGGTTTGGCTTCAAACGAAATACCCGCCAAGGCAGGCTCGGCGTTACTTGAATACCGAATCATAACCCGTTGAARCGAAATTTYRCCTTCRAAYTTGCGTTCSCGSGCGATGGTTTCRCCRGAACTGCGAATTTGYGTTTCGGAWYTTTGSGCCATCAATTGRTTGATGCGGRTGATYGAATTTTTRACTTCTTCCAARCGKGTAAAGGTCARRAACAAGGTYTGCARRGGSGAYAAAACSCGCCAGACCAAAGCCATACASGCAATYARCGAGCCCATKGTMAASGCRCCTTCGGTYGAYAAAATYGCCCCRACCGTCAACGTCACGGCCCCGGCCACCAACATGATGGTTTGTGAAAACGTTTGAAAACGGGTGTTGATGCGGGCTGCGTTTAAGTTCGCCATGGCCAACTGTGTTGATTGTGCGCGGTACCGTTCCAGCCACAGATCTTCGGTGCCTTCATCTTTGATAAAACGAAGGTTGTCCAAAATTTCGATCAAGGTGGCCTGAGCATCGGCATTCCCGCCGACCGTATCGGCCACGGCGGCCTTGGAATAGCTGAGGGAAATATATGCCCCCGTTCCTAAAATCAGAATTAAAACCAGTGGAACAAACGCTAAAACGCCGCCCAAAATTGCAATCGCAATCAGATAAATCACAACAAATGGCAATTCTAACAATGAAACCGCAATGGGKCCGGCAAAGAATCCGCGCAGGCCTTCAAATTCTTTAAGCCGCGCCAGCTGCGCACTGACCGAAGATTTTTCCAGTTTGACCAACGGTAAATCGATCATTTTATCGATCACCGCATTGTTCACGATGTTGTCCAATCGGCCGCCCACATGAGCCAGCAGGGCGCTGCGCACAAAACGGATCACGGCATCGCAAAATACGGCCATAAGGATGCCAACTGACAGATAAGCGAGGGTGTTTAGGCTTTTTGCCGCAATCACTTGGTCAAAAACGGACTTTACAAACAAAGGTGTCGCCAAGGCCAAAATACTGGTCACCAAAGACAACAACAGCAAGCGCACGCCAATGCCTTCGAACCGCCGCGCAATGGGCCGGAACCACGCGCGCCGTGATGAGGTTTGCGGATCATCATCGGGAACAAAGAAATACGCGGTGCCTTTAAGTTTTGGATGGAACTTGTCGACCGTTTCGCCGGTGTTTGCATCAAAAGCAATCACCTTGCCAAACATATCGTTCCACATCACCAACAGACCACCCTGATTGGATCGAAACAGACAGGGCAATAGGCGTGGGTCGATTTCGCCCAGAGAGAGGTCTTGCGAGCGACTTCTGAAGTTCAAGTTCGCCATGGTGTTGCGCAGGGAATAAATATTKAACCCGCGCCAAGGTCCGGCCATGGCTTCCGCCATTTGTCGAGCGGTTCCCCGCCACGCCAAYGAATCCAGCAACGGTGCCATGCACAGGCCAGCATCCGTSAGCTCCATRCCTTCGGAAAGTTGTTCGATTAAGGGACCGTTCGCCATGCGAATTGCTCCTTTGCAACAACTTTRACAACAGGTYCGTCYRTGGCTTCTGGYATCTCTAMAGCTTCGCTTTCAACGGGCTCATTTGGTTCTGAAAWCTGAATTTCTGTTTCTAGGTCTTGAGGCTGYTTTTCTTTAAGGCTTAAAACGCCTTCGACCATGGCGTAATGACGATCGGCAAGATTGATGTAATCTGGATTGTGGGTGACCAAGATCATGGTCGATGTGGGTTTGCGTTTGGCCAGCAATGCCAACAACAATTTGTTGCTTTGGGTGTCCAAAGCCATATTGCCTTCATCAAACAAAATAATCTTTGGGTCATCGACCAAGGCCCGAACGGTGGTGATCCTTTGGCGCACACCGCCGGATACGGAATCAATGGTGCTGCCGCCGACCCGGGTGTCATAACCTTCGGGCAGGGTTTTGATTTCTTCGTCCAACCCCAGCTCAGCCGCTAAATCCAGAGCAGAAAAGATGATATCGCCTTGTTGGTAGCCCGTCATGTTTTCAATCAAGTTACCACTATATAAAGGGGCATTGTTTGRAATCATCGAAATTTCACCACGCACGGACGACAGGTTATAATCAAAAATACTATTACCATCGAGCAGGATTTCCCCACTTTGTGGTTTCAACATACCCAAAATCAACAACAACAAAGTTGTCCGTCCGGAACTGTTCAGGCCTTCGATAGAAATGATTTCTCCGGGCGAAACCTTCAGGTTCAAGTCTTTGATGAAAGGATCGGGCGCATTGCCATAAGCAAAGTTGAGGTTTTTGATTTCCAGGTAGCCCTGAATTTCAGGAATTTGGGGAAGATCAATCGGGGATTCCGAGGGTAAAGTGAGGACTTCGGCGGCTGATTTCGCCGCAACCTTGACCGATTGATAGTTGGTCCAAATGCCCATGGCCGATTGAAGCGGTGCCAAAGCGCGGCCCGATAGCAACATGCACGCCGCCAATTGTCCGCCCGTTAATTCACCGTTTACAACCAGCACCGCACCATAGGCAATGACGCTGATGATGCTCATTTGACTGAACAAACTGCCCAAGGCCTGCGCACGGGCGCTTTCCTTGGCGACTTCGTGAACGGAATAAGCCGTATCCTTTTGTAATTCTTCAAAACGTTTCAGAAGAACCGGCTTTAAATTCATGGCTTTGACGGTTTGAATGCCCTTTAGAGCCTCGATCAAAAAGTCATATCTTTTGTCATCGCTTGAAATTCGGCTGCGCACGGCATCACGCATACGAAGCCCAACTCTTGTCGCCAAAAGACTGAAAGCAAGCAACAGAACAATTGGCACAATGACCAATGATCCGCCCAAAAGCCAAATCAGTGCCAAGAACATCAACGCAAAGGGTAAATCGATTATTAAGGTCGCAATTTGAGCCGAGTAGAAGTCTTTGACTGTGGTGATGGCGTTGACGCGTTCCAAGTGCGTTGAAGACGATTCACTTTCAAAACGCTCCAACGGGCAATTTAAGATGCGCTTAACAGCAGCCAGTCTCGCCAAGTGTTCAAATTGAGTGCCGTTCCATGAAATCACCTGATTTCGCGCCAGTTTTATGACCATGTCAAAAATAATCACGACAAACAGCCCGGACGCCATAACATATAGAGAGTTTAAAGCGCCTTGGGGTAATACGCGGTCATAGACTTGAAGGATGAAAATGGGCAGAGCAATGCCAAAGACGTTGATCGCAAAGGAGTGCAGAAGGACCTCACCCCGGTTCCAGGATGTTTTGCCCACGGCATCAACGACGGTCTTCATGTCGCTTTTACGCTTGCCAGCCTGCGCTATATTTTCCGCAGAATCGGTCGCGTCCTGAGCGTCACGAACACTCATTCATCTCTCCTCAAAGCTCGGTTAGATGCACTTGATTTGTGCTTGTTTTCTTTTTTTAGCGTTGTTGCGGTCTGGCTCGCAACTAAAATCTAACCCATGAGTATCATAAAAAACACGCGGCAAAGATAAAAACCTTTGTTTTTAGAGGAATGTTCGTTTGTTTATGAAATGTTCTTGTTACATTTTCACACCATATGTTCATGTAATGTTCTTGTTATCTTTACACCAGCCCTGCCGTTGTTTAAAAACCCTAAATAATTTATATTTCTATAGTGATCACAGTAAGTTCGTTTTTATATTTATCCTTTTTTGATTAGGCARCTCTCATGGCTAAAGACCCCACATCAAACACCCCCGATAATTCCTCTGGAAATGCACAGGGTGGAAATTCACAAGGTGGTAATGCTGGTAATGCAGATATCCATACAGGGGCTCATGACGAATACGAAGCCGTGGATATGCCTAACCAAGTTGAAGACGGGGCGGGAAGTGATCTAACGGACGTTCCTAATCGAAGCGATGACGCTGGCAACCCACTCGGTGACGTGGATGGCCCCGCTCTTGAAGATCAACCCGACAGACTGGGCRATACGCCTCAAGATTTCAGCTGGAAGGTCTTTGATCCTGATGCGGTGGATGATGGCGCTGGTAACACCACTGAAACCACTCTCGAAGATCCCGAAGCCGCCATTCAAAACGGCAGCCGTACCGATGCAGACGGTCGTCAAGTCGGCGGCGCTGCTGTGGCAAATATTCACACCGGTGGTGGGGATGAATGGGACGCGGCCCCTATGGCTGATCTTGTAGAAGAAGGTCAAAGCAGCGATTTGGTTGATGTGYCAACCAGTCAAACCCCGCCCATGGAAGCTCCGGGCACCATTGATGGTCCAGAAATTGGTGGCCCAGCAGAGCCCATAGACGTTCCCCCACAAGATTTTGGATGGAGAACCTTTGATCCTGCCGATACCCCTAAAGAAGAAGAGGAAGCCGAAAAAGAACCTTTAGAAGATCCTGAAGGTGTCGTGGACGGAGAAGAGGACTCGCCTGAAGGGCAGGTCGGCGTCGATGAAGATGAAGAAGTAACGCCGCCACTTGGTGACGACGACGAYGACGACGATGACGAYGAYGAYGAYGACGACGACGACGATGACGATGACGACGACGACGACGACGACGATGACGATGACGACGACGACGACGATGACGACGATGACGATGACGACGACGACAAAGACGACAAAGACAAGGACGACAAAGACGACAAGGATGATAAAGACGACAAAGATGACAAAGATGATAAGGCCGACGACGATGACGACATCGATATGGACGACCTAGAAGACGGCATGGATGATGCTACCGGGGAAGATAACGGTGACGACGACGACGATGATGATGACGATGACAAAGACGACGACGATAACGACACCGATTTTGATGATCCAGGCGGCGACGATGATGATGAGGGCGACTGGACTGATGAAGAAAATGACGGTGATGACGACGACGATGACGTCTTTGGCGATGACGACGATGATGACAAGGGCGGTCAAGATGACGAGCCTGCGGCAGAACAAGCTCCTGATGACGGTGATCAGTTCACTGGTCCCGATCAGGAAAATATGTAATCGTCAATGTGACTAACGTTAACCCGCAGATTTAAGGCCCTTAAATCTGCGGGTTTTCACACTATCTATACCGGAACGGAAAGTTTATGGACTTTACTTTAGATCTTGAAATGTCGCCGCTGGAAGTCGCGTTGTTGGGGGCCGAGCAATTGGCGTCTTTAACGTTTGCCAGCGGTCGTTTCAAATATCGTTACGACGCTGAAACCGGACAACGCCATAAGGGGTATAATGTGCTCCGCCATTGCGGGGCCATTTGGTCCATGTTGGATGTCAATGAAAGCAAGCTGACCAAAACCGAAGTTGGCGAGGCCAGTGCGCGCGCCACGGTCTATTTGCAAAACGAATTTGTGCGGTTTTTTAAACGCCAAGATCGCCTGTGTATTTTGGAAGACAACAGCGTCAAACTGGGCGGCATAGGCTTGGCGATTTTGGCGATGTTGGCTCAAAACAAAAATGCTCCCGATCAAATTTTGACCATAACTATTGAACGGTTGGGCCAGTATATCTTGGCCGATCAAGACGATGACGGGGATTTCATTCATAAACGTTTTTTCAAATCTGAAAAAGTATCGGCCTTTCGGTCCGGCTATTACACGGGCGAGGCTTTACTGGCTCTGCTTGCATTATATGAGTCCACCAAAGACAAGGTTTGGTTGGATGCCGTTATAAAATGCGAAGATTATTTATGTCCACAAAACTATGGCGTGGCGGAACAATCTCATTGGATGTTGTATGCTTTGGAAAAGCTTTGTATTCACCAGCCAAACGATGAATATTATAAACACAGTTGCGATATTGCGCGCCATATTTTGGATCATCCTGCGTACCGAGAAAGCGGGCGCAGCACGCCACTTGCGTGTCGATCCGAAGGCCTGCTGGCTTTTCTAAGAACCACGCCCACCAGCAAAGCGGTTGAAGATGAAAATCTTCGTGAACGGTGTTTGGAGGTGGTCAAAGAAAACCTAGCCCTGCAAATAGAATTTCGCACCGCTGACGGAGCCTTCATTCGCGGCGGCGGAGATCGTCGCCACAACGAAGTCCGCATTGATTATACCCAACACAATATTTCATCGTTTTTGCAGTACAGCCGCTTGGCAGATCAACAGGCATGAAGAACGTTTTATTCATTTTTGTTTTTGCCTTGTTCTTTGGTAACAGCCCGGTTTTTGCCAAAGAACCGGGCTTATCTACGCTTGAAGTTTACGACGATCAACAAGCGTATTTTCCCGAAAAACAATGGAGTGTGATCGCCGATCCTAAATCCATGGGGTGGTCTAAAGATCGTCTGGCCGTCGCTAAAAAGTTTTCAGACAGTCTGCAAACCAGCGCCTTAATGATTATTGAAAACGGCGTGGTGGTGGGTGCGTGGGGTGATTTGAAAAAACGCTACCGTGCTCATTCCATGCGAAAGAGTTTTTTGAGCGCTTTGTATGGCAAGCCTGTACAAGACGGCGAAATCGACCTGTCATCAACTTTGGGCGATTTAAACATTGATGATGAACCGCCCTTGGCTCCGTTTGAAAAAGTCGCCATGGTTTCTGATCTTTTAAAAGCCCGCTCTGGAGTCTATCACTTCGCCAATTTCGAAACGTCCAGCATGCGCAAAAAACGCCCGTCGCGGGGAAGTTACGATCCCGGCACCCATTGGTATTACAACAATTGGGATTTTAATGCTCTGCTGACCATCTATGAAAAGCAAACGGGCGAAAAAATATTTGAACAGTTCGAAAATCAAATTGCCAAGCCCATCGGCATGGAACAGTTCAGATTAAAGGACACTTCCTATTACCGGGGCAAATATTCCATTCACCCGGCCTATACCTTTCGCATGAGCGCCTTGGATTTGGGCCGTTTTGGATTGCTATTTTTGCGCAATGGCAAATGGAAAGACCAACAAATTATTCCCAAAGACTGGGTCGCAGAAAGCACCCAATCGTATTCCCGAACGGGTAATAGCAGCCTGTATGCGGGGTACGGATATTTATGGTGGGTGGGCAATATCGGTTATCAGGCGGTTGGTAAAAGCGGCCATAGATTGATTGTCATGCCGAAAAAAAATCTGGTGATTGTGCACCGGGTGGATACCGACCAAAAACACCGTGTTGGGTCACGTGATATTTCTAAACTCTTGGCGTTCATTTTAGACGCTAAAATCAAAGATTGATTTCCAAAAGGTTGATGCCGTTTTCAGCGGATATGCGCACTTCTTTGTCAAAGGTTTCGGGTGAAGAAAAACGGCCGCGTAACAATCGCCAAATTTCATAAAATTCTGGGTCGGTGACAAAGCGGGTTTGATAACCATTCAGCCGATTGTCGGTCATGATGGGCAGCAGTTGCAGACGTTTGTTCAACATGCCGTGTTGTTCTTCGATGATTAATTTCGCCAACAGGCTGAACGGCGGGGCGCTCATTTTTTGATAACGACCCAATGAATTAAACATGAAATTGCCGAGACTGTACAAAATCCAATGCCCATTTTTCTGGTCAATTTCCTGCATCATGTGGGCACCGTGACCGATGATCAGGTCGGCCCCGGCCTTTAACAGACTGTCGGCCATGTTCGATTGAGATTTTGTTTTCTTTTTATAATTTGGCCCCCAATGCGGAAAGATCACAACGTAGGTATCTGGGTTAGCTTTTTTGAGGCGTTTGATTTCTTTGGCGATCAGAACATCATCCAACGGAGCCAAACCGGGCTTTTTACCCTTGGCATAGGTCTTGAATTTTGTATCAGCCATTTTCGAAAATTCATAAGCCGAAATTATCGCCACATCAATTTGGTGCGCACCGATGTCGCCTTGGATGATCAGTGGTTTGATGGCATCTGTGGCCGTGCGTCCGCCGCCAAAATATTGCATGCGATTGGCGTCTAAAACATCCAAAGTTTGCAAAAAACCGTCTTCGCCATAATCAAAGGCGTGGTTGTTGGCAAGGCTGCAAAGACCAATGTTATGGTTCAATAAATGACGCGGAGCTTTTTCAACATCGGACCAATGCACATAAGGTTTTGTATCTTGAAACGGGGACTTTTTTAAGTCGGTTAGGGGCGTTTCTAAATTGGCGATCACCAAATCTGCATCGCCCAAAACCTTGTTCATATTTTTAAGCGGGTAAGCATAGCCCTTAGTCTCAAGAATATTTTTGAGGCCCCGTTTTTCATATTGAGCCTGATAATTTTCGCCAAAACTGGTATCACCCGCGAACAAGATATCCAGCCTTACACCGGCGCCTCTGTCCGTGCCGCGCACTTTTAGTTTTTCAGCACCTAAATTATTATCCAAAATGCGCCGAATAGGCGTCTGTTTGATTTTTGGCGATTGTGTCCCCGCCCCAATCGCCAACAATGTATCGACAATGGTTTCTGAACTTTCCAATGTGCGGCGCGATCCTTTGACCAAGACCACGTCACCCGCGCGAATGGTTGCGCCTAAGCCTTCGGTCAGGTCGTCGGATGTTTTGCCGTGCACACCGTGCATGCGTTTGGGCAGTTTGTTGCGCAGATGCACCATGTCGTCACCTATGGTGAACACTAAATCAATATCGGATTTTTTCAATGGGATGGATAGCCCGGCGTGAAGCTGTGGTGACGGATCGCCCAGTTCTTTGATTTCGCCCAAAATGGCAATGCGGCGTCCTTTGGGTCCGGGCTTCATCAGGCCCAATAATTCAATGGCCGATTTCATGGATTCCGGGTTGGCACTGAACGCATCGTCGATGAACAAAAAGCTTCCGCCTTCAATCGGAATGGTGTGGCGTTCGGTGCGGTTGGGCAGGCTGGGCAGAGTTTTAAAATCTCGGGCAGCTTTTTTCCAATCTGCGCCCACGGCTTCGACCGCAGCCAATACGCACAGGCTGTTCATCACCATGTGTTGTCCGGCAATGGGGTGGGTGTATTCGATGATTTCGCCATGGACGGAGGCTTTAATGTGACTGCCGTTTGCCCCAAGCTTGCCATCGATCAAGCGCACATCGGCGGACGCATGAACTCCAAACGAAACAATGCGCGCGACGCCTTTGCGTTTTGCAGCGGCGCGGATGCGGGCATAAAAGGGCATGTCGCGGTTCAGCACGGCAACACCGTTTTCGGTGATGCCATCAAAAATCTGAGCCTTGGCCATGGCCAGTTTTTCCATCGATCCATAAAATTCAATGTGGTCGTTTTGAAGCTGGGTGATGATCGCCACATGGGGCCGGGCAATCATTGATTTGGTGTGAGCCACACCGGGCAGGTCAACCGAAAATTCATAAACGCCATAGTCATAATCGGCGGGCGTTTGGGAAAGGCTTAAGGCAATTCCGGGACCGTGGTTGAAATTTTTACGGCTGCCATAAGTCGGCGCCTGCAAGGCCAATACATGATGCAGGGCAGTCTTGGTCGATGTCTTGCCGACACTTCCTGTGACGCAAATGACTTTGCCCTGAAACCGTTCGCGTGCGGCCCGGCCCAAATCATCCAAAGCTTTTCGCGTGTTTTTTACGATGCACAATGGAAAGCCCTTGGGGGCATCTGGCGGAATGACATCTGTGATTACGCCCAAGGCACCTTTGTTTAAAAAGACGTCTAAATCAACGGTGGTGTCTTTGTATTTTTTGGATTTCCAGGACTTGGCTCGGGTTGCTATCCCTAAATCACCTTGCACCGTGTGGCCCCGGTAATAGGTCGTGCCGCTGATTGGGGCGGGCTCAGACGTCCATGTTCCCCCAACCGCTTTTGCAATATCTTTGGCGGTCCATAAGGGGGGCGTGGGGGTGGATGCGTGGGCGTTGA
>NVSZ01000098.1 GCA_002732845.1 Rhodospirillaceae bacterium | reverse complement strand
TCGACCTCGAGATCGAGCACGTACCGGGCTTGGGTACGCGCCTCGATTTCGTCGAGCACAGCCTCCATGTAGTGGTTCTCGAACCACTCCTTCATGAACTGGCTCGGGGCACGCAACCGGATGAGGTCGGTGTCGACCGCAACCAGCTCCAGCGGTCGCAGCCATAGATCGTATGTTTCTTCTCCGAGTCGCGGCTGCAGCCCTCGGAGGGCCTCCGTCCAAATATTCGTCATCGGCATGCCTGTCCACAAGCGGTGAACGTTGTGGAGATCCTAGGAAGTAGCGGGAATGACTCACGTTTCGACATGCGAAACGTGGACCTATCCACAGACAGGCACTGCGCTGTGGGCAAGTCGAGAGAGGAGGACTTCACCGAGTTTGGACGACTCGGCTGATGAGCGTGAGAGGGCCCGGCACGAGCCCCGGACGGGCTGGGTTACAGCACACGTCAGGGGAGGCGACCTTCCGAAAGTGGGTCGCTCGTCGGCGGGGAGCGGGTTTGTAAACCGGGGTCCCGCTGCGTCGCAAGCAGAGGTTCGGGGAGATCTTCTAACTGCATGAAAATGTGAATGTTTATGATCTCGTGGGTGTAGGTGGTGTTGATCTGGGCTCGTCGTTGTTGTGCGCGTGTGCGGCCAAAGTTCATGAAATTACAAACGTATTCTCAGCAAGTTGAACGACCACATTCATGCTCACCCGGTGCCAAGCGGCTTTGTTGCGCGCATCTGTCGGTAACGGGGCCAGCAAGGCTTTTAAATCATCAATCGCCCAGCGCAAGTTCACCGCAGTCGGACGAGATTTAAATAACGTTTTATAGGCGTAATCCAAGCTGGCGTCTGAGGTGTCGTTTTTCATCGCCAACGCCATGCCGTAAGCCGCCGTGGCGCCGATCAACGGAGCCCCGCGCACCAGCATGTCGAAAATCGCCTTTGCGGCTTCATCGACGGTTTCCAAACAGACAATTTCCAAGTCAAACGGAAGCTTGGTCTGATCAATAATTTCCACGGCCTCACCATCTTGGGTGGGCCAAATGGTGCGCATGGGTTTGCCAAAAACTTTCATTACTTTATCCCTTCAATACACGGCCGGCGACGGCATCGAGTTTTTCGACCATTTTGGGATCGCGGGCATCGGGCGCTGTGATGATCGCCATGTCCAATGCTGTGTGACAACCCGATGAACAGGTGTCGGTACGGGTGGCCAATTTAGGCGTGACCGCCTTAACCAGGTTGCGGCCCAGATCGGCATTGCCCATCAGGGTTTTGATGATGCTGTCCACCGTGACATGGTCATGGTCGGGATGCCAGCAATCAAAATCCGTCACCATGGCAACGGTGGCGTAACACATTTCGGCTTCACGAGCCAATTTGGCTTCGGGCATGTTGGTCATGCCAATGACGTCACAGCCCCAGCTGCGGTACAGGTTGGATTCCGCCTGTGTTGAAAATTGTGGGCCTTCCATGCACAAATATGTACCGCCGCGCTGATACTTAATGTCCAACGCTTTGGCCGCGTCTTCCAAGGCATCACCCAAACGGGTGCAGACCGGATCGCCCAACGCCACATGGGCCACCAATCCCGTTGAAAAGAAACTTTTGGTGCGGGCAAAGGTGCGGTCGATGAATTGATCGCAAATSACAAAGGTTCCGGGCGGTAGTTCTTCCTTAAGAGAACCACAAGCCGATACCGACAAAATTTCCGTCACACCCGCGCGTTTCATCGCATCGATGTTGGCGCGAAAATTCAGCTCGGATGGGGGAATCCGGTGCCCCCGACCATGGCGCGGCAAAAAGACCATCTTCTGACCATCTAATTCACCAAAGAACAGCTCATCAGAAGCCTCGCCAAAGGGGCTTTCGATGCGTTCCCAGCGTGTATTTTCCAAACCGTCAATGTCATAAATACCGCTGCCGCCAATAACGCCGATGACGGGGCGGGTGTCAGATGTGGTCATGTTTAAAGTCCCTCTAAAGTCATATTATATGCCCCCCTGTTATCGGGTAATTTGCATAAGACTTCAAGATTAAACCTGTTATCAGACAGCTTACTATTTACGCATTACGGTCATAGTGTTACAAAAGAATAATCATCACGTGTATTGGACCTTTTTGATGCGAGCAATCTTCAGTAGATTTAAGAGTAAGTTCGGCTTCCTATTGTTGGGACCTGTTCTGTTGCTGGTCAGCACGCCCAGCTTTGCTGTAGATTTTACGACGCTGAAACATATTGTTGTCGCCGAAGCCACCAGCAGGACACTGCTCAGAAGCGGTGAAATTGATTTTTCGGCGGCATTTGCCTTAGACGATGACATGACCGCCGATATGGTCAGCTTTGACGAGGCCCTTGATCAAAGTAGCTCTCGTTACGCTATCATCATTGATGTCTTTGAGGCTAAAGCCTCACGCCGGGTGTTGGACTTAAAAGGCGTTCGCTCAACTGTGTTTTTAGGATTTATGGGGGCACCAGTGTCGGTCGCCTCCGACGATTCCGCACGCGACGCCGAAGGCTTTTCACAGGCCCTTTCCAGAGCCGCACCACAAGCCACATACGGGGCTACCTCGCAAGCCGTGGGTCAGCCGATAATCCTCTCTTATGACTATGATCAGGCTAGCATACAGGCGCGGCGCAAGCTCAGCGCTCACCTGTTCCTGATTGATCGCGTTGCCAAAACCTATATCCGCACCACCGTTGACGTTGCCGAAGACCGGCGTTTTGAAATTGCCTATCGTTTGTCGCGCTATGATCCCCGTCGGGAAAAAATTCGCCAAGAGCTAGATAGCGAACAAGAACTCGATAACTATGAACGACAAGAATTGCTCATTGACCTCAGCGATGTATTGGCTGATTTTCAGGCCAAGGCCGCCGAAACCCAGCCTTTTAAGTCTGCGTTGGCATTGCGAAAATCCATCCGCCAAGGTCAAACGCAGGTGCTTGCCAATTTGGAAGCCAACCGCTTTGATGCGCGCCCTTTAAATGACCCCCGCTTTGACAGTGTTGTGGCTATTTATACGGGGAAAGGCACCATGGGCTCGGGCTTTTACATTACACCCACTGTGGTGATGACCAATTGGCATGTGGTCGAAGGTCATCGTTTTGTGGAAATGAAAACGTATGATGGCGGGGAAACCTTCGGTACCGTTTTGGGCCATGATGCGCGTTTGGACATTGCCTTAATCAAGGTTGACCGCCGAGGTCGCCCGGTAGAATTTTACACCGGACGCAATCTAAATCCGGGGTCCAGCGTCGAAGCCATCGGTCACCCCATGCGCATAGAATTTTCCATCACGCGCGGCATCGTCAGCGCCATTCGCAAACATTACAGCATTAACCTGCCCCGGGGTGCGGGCGGGGAAGACGTCTTATTTGTGCAAACCGACGCCGCCGTCAACCCCGGCAATTCTGGGGGCCCGCTATTTTTAGGCAACCGCGTGATCGGCATGAACACTTGGGGCCGGGGCGACGCTACGAGCATTAATTTTTCGGTTCATTATTCAGAACTTTTAAACTTCATTAACGAACATCTACCGGGTTTCAATGTTGACCCGACGGGGAGAAGCTAACATGATTAAAACACACCATCTGGCAAAGATTCTCGGCATTGCCATTATCGCCACCACCTTTACGGCGTGCACACAGCTGTCCCCCAACAAACCGCGCATGGGCATGGTTTTGGATGAAGAAACCGGATTGTTGTTTGGTTCTGCCATCGATGGCAACCTGATCACCGATGCCAGTTTTTATGTGAACCGATCCCTTAAAGTGCGCACCCGTAATACCTCTGGCGACCGGGCCTTTAACCTGACTGATTTCACCCAAGAGCTTATCCAAGCCTATGAGGCCAAGGGTTATGAGCCCGAAAAAAAAGACGGCTTTGGCCTTTTGATGGATATCAACGTTCTTTACAGCGGTCAAATCCAGAGCAATCAATCAACACAGCTGGGCATTATCGGTGCGATGATGGGGTCGACTTATGGCGGCGCAACAAACAAAGGCAACATCCTTGCCACCATCACCGGGGCGACCGTGGGGCATATCCTTGGCTCTTACGTCACCGATGATACCTACATGGTGGTCGCCGAGGTAACCTTTGGCGTGGTCAAAAGAAGGAGGCTTTCTAAAAAACGCGTGACCTTCAGCCGCAGCAAAAAACTCACCAACATTGACGACCCCAACCACGAAGAAAAAGTCTATCTTCGCGGCTTCAAAAAAACCTTCACCACTCAGTTCACGGTCTATGCCGGGGGCCGAAACCTCAAACAAAGTGAAATTGCAGAAGAAGTCCGCAAGCGTGCTGTACGCATCGCTGCGGACTACATCTAACACTTAATAAATAGAGTCATTATTGAACAAGAGCATCCAAACGTTGTCTATTCATTCTAGTCCGGGCCATGCCTTCAGACTTATCAAAAAACAAAGTTACGATTTGACCGTTGCTATCGATACCCTGACCGCTGCCGCCGGATTCAGAGGATTGAATAAAATCAACTTTGAAGGTGGTTCCATCGTTGCAAGTGGCCTGAGCGCGCCCTTGCCCCCCAACCGTCGTATAACCGGAGGGTCTTTTTGTGACCTGTGATGTACCTGTACAATGTAAACGCCCGTCTAGACTGGTCACCTCTAGCGAACCACCATCTCCCAAGGCAACGGTAACGGTGCCAACAAAGGCTTGCCCTGTGCCTTCAAACTGTCCGGCAACATTGTACACTGCACAACCTGCAAGTCCGAATGCCGCCAAGACTAAAATCGCTATTTTCTTCATTTGTGATCCCTTCACAGTAGATACCTTAAATCAAGGAGTCTAAACTATGCAATTATTGCGTCAATACCTATACTTGCTGTTCCCGCTATCACTATCCGGATGCGTTGTTGATGTGACCCCTCTTATTTATAATTCGTCCCCGTTTTCTGTAACGGCACAGGAAGAAGGAAATGCTCAATGCAATGAATTATATAACAATGCGAAATTCACTCATTTAAAAGGCAAAATGCCCGTTCGCCCAGCAGAAATACCGACGCGGGCCATGCTTTCGGTTGCTACAGTCCCCGCTGACAACGAAGTTCGCGCCATTCAAGCCTTAGAAGCAGCCGTTCGCAATTGTCGCCAATTGCGGGCCGCCGCGGGCATGCCAACGTCCGCAACAGAAGATATCCAAGCCGCCCGCGTCAGCAGACTTCGGTATGGATTGTACAAAGGTGAAATTCCGTATGCGGTTTACAATCACGGCCTTGTCCAGGTCATGCGCCAAAGCCAAGACTTCATGCTGGCGGGCGAAACTGCGGGGCAAAGGGGTAAGGAGATCGGCCAAGAACGCCAAAGACAAGCCTTGATGCAAGCCGAAACACAAGCCAACCTGAACAAGATCAACTCAAATATCACGGGTTATCGAAATGACTTCAATAGCTATAAAAATGATCTCAACCATTTTTACGATACCATCCCCAGCGGAACTTGGTTTTGCAAAGGGTATTCGTGTAATTAAAGCGTGTGTCGAAGCTTAAACGTTAAAGCGGAACAGCATGAGGTCGCCGTCTGCGACGATGTATTCTTTGCCTTCCTGACGCATTTTTCCGGCGTCTTTACAGGCTTGTTCGCCGTTTAGTTCAATAAAGTCATCGTACGCGATGGTTTCGGCTTTGATGAAACCGCGTTCGAAGTCGGTGTGAATAGCACCGGCGGCTTGGGGGGCTTTGTCGCCGCTGTGGATGGTCCAAGCACGCGCTTCTTTGGGGCCAACGGTGAAAAACGTGATCAGTTTTAACAGATCGTATCCGGCGCGGATCACGCGGGCCAAACCTGTTTCTTCCAGACCCAGCGTTTCCAAGAATTCTTTTTTGTCGGCTTCGTCATCAAGGGTGCTGATTTCTTCTTCGATTTTAGCCGAAATCACAACCGAACTGGCGCCTTGTTCGGCGGCCATTTTGGCAACCTTATCGGACAATTCGTTACCTTTATCGGCACAATCTTCTTCAACATTACAAACAAACAAAATCGGTTTAGACGTCAGCAATTGCAACATTTGAAAGGCTTTATAATCGTCTTCAGAAACGTCCAACGTGCGCGCCGGTTTGCCGTCTTCCAACACCGCCAAGGTGCGTTCGATCAGGTCTGCTTGTTGTTTGGCCTCTTTGTCCCCGGTGCGGGCTTTTTTCGCCAATGGCTTCAAACGTTTTTCCAAGCTTTCCATATCGGACAGCATCAATTCTGTTTCGATAATTTCGGCGTCGCGAATGGGGTCAACACTTTCTTCGACGTGGGTGACGTTATCATCAATAAAACAGCGCACCACTTTGATGATGGCATCGACTTCGCGAATGTTGGCCAAAAACTGATTACCCAAACCTTCGCCCTTCGACGCGCCGCGAACCAAGCCCGCGATGTCGACAAATTCCAGTTGGGTCGGCACAATTTTTTGCGATCCACCGATGGCGGCAATTTTGTCTAAACGCGCATCAGGCACGCCAACACGACCAACATTGGGTTCGATCGTGCAAAAGGGGAAATTGGCGGCTTCGGCGGACTGGGTTGCCGTCAGCGCATTAAAAAGCGTGGATTTACCAACATTGGGAAGTCCCACAATACCGCATTTAAAGCCCATTTTATTATCCCTTATTTGATTTCGTGTTTGGTTTCGTCGCCGCGGCTACGCGGGTTGTAAAATCTGCGTCTCGCTGGTCGATCACACAATCGATGTTATCGGCAACCGCGTCCACAAGTGGCCCCAGCCAGTCTTGGTCCGCTTTTGAAAAATCTTTGAGCACATATCCCGACACTTTGTTTTTATCACCGGGATGACCAATACCCATGCGGACACGCGCATAATCGGGGCCAAGATGGGCATGGATAGAACGAAGTCCATTGTGTCCGGCATGCCCGCCCGCGCGTTTGATGCGCAGTTTTCCGGGCACAAGATCAAGTTCGTCGTGCAAAACGATGATGTCTTGGGGGGCGATTTTATAGAACGTGACCAGTTCTTTGACCGCCCGGCCCGACTCATTCATAAACGTCATGGGCTTTAGGACCAACACCTTGTCGGTGCCGATTTTCCCTTCCGCCAATTCGCCTTGAAACTTTGAACGATAGGCCGAAAAGGAATGGCGGCGAACGATTTCGTCCGCCGCCATAAACCCAATGTTGTGGCGGTTCCGTGCGTATTTTTCGCCAGGATTTCCGAGTCCCACAACAAGAAACATAAGAAGTTGCGAAAAAGCTTACGCTTCGCCGCCCTCTTCAGTTGCTTCGCCTTCTTCACCTTCAACACCTTCGCCTTCTTCACCTTCTTCTTCATCCACACCAGCAGATTTAATAGAAGATGGAGCCGCGATGGTCGCAATCGTGAAGTCACGATCCGTAATGGTTGGCTTCACACCATCAGGCAGGTTAACCGCGCTGATATGGATAGAATCACCCATTTCGATGCCCTCCAGATCGAATTCAATGAATTCTGGAATCGCTTCCGGAGAGACATGAAGTTCGACTTCGTGACGTACAACGTTGAGGACACCACCTTGCTTAAGGCCCGGTGATTCTTCTTCGTTGATGTAGTGAATCGGAACGTTGACCGCAATTTTAGAACCCTTGGTCACACGCATAAAGTCGATGTGCAAAGGACTATCCGTTACCGGGTCAAGTTGGATATCACGCGCAATAACGCGGTGGCTATCTTTACCGGCTTTGATTTCAACAAGGTGCGCAAAGAAGCTCCCCGTTTTGATGAATTTCGTCAGTTCCTTAGGATCAATAGAAATCATCACAGAGTCTTTTTTGTCACCATAGATGACGGCAGGCACGCGCCCCGCACGGCGGGTCGCGCGGGCTGCCCCCTTACCTGCCCGCTCA
>NVSZ01000097.1 GCA_002732845.1 Rhodospirillaceae bacterium | reverse complement strand
ATAAGCTTTGATGAAAGGCCACTAGTACGTCTTCATTAAACTTTAGTCAGCCGCCCTTTCCTCAAGGGCGGTTTTTTTATTTCAATTACGTATATCAAGCCCGGCTCTCCCAGAGCTGGGCTTTTTTGCGTTCAACTCTAGGACAGATAATATGAAAAATCTAAACAGTACCTTATCGGCAAACTCAGCCGCCAATGAAGAAGACGTTATCGCGACCAAAATCTTCCTGCGCAATCAAGGTCACTACATCCCGCCCGAATGGGGCATCAGCCAGTTTCCAGATCAGGCGATGTTTGACTCTATTCGGGAATTTCAAAAATCCCAAGGCCTAAAGGTCGATGGCGTCATGAAACCTGAGGGTGAAACGGAAACCGCGATAAAAGAACACGCCTTAGCGCGCTTTCTGGATACTAAGAGTATCCAAGGGGCTGCTCAACAATTACAATCCAAAGGTCGAAACGGCGACACGATCTTGGCCCACATCACCCCCGCCGAAGCCCAGCTACTGCACGACGTCACGGACGGTGGGTCCATCAATCCCGAAACGGGTTTACCTGAATTTTTCTTCGGGGATTTTTTCAGTGGCATGAGTGACAGCTTCAGTTCTATTGGTACATCGTTAAGCGACAGTTTTAGTTCGTTTGGCGATAGTTTTTCAAGCAGTCTCAGCGAGTTTGGCGACAGCTTCAGCTCTGGTCTGAATGACACCTTCGGTGATGGATTCAGCGATAAGCTAGGCGGCGTCGCGGGCAACGTCACCAGTCAATTGGCTGGCAATTATGTATCCAAAAAAGTTGGCGGTGAATTTGGGAATATGCTTGGCGGGGCCGTGGGAAGCACGCTCGGCAACACGGTTTCTGGCGCGTTCAGTTCCTCAGACACTTCCGCTCAGCCCAAGGCCACAGACACCAACACTTTTGGCGGCCTCAATAACGGTATGAATGCACAGGCGGCATCCTTGCCTAAATCCACACCCAAAATAAACTTAAACCCCAAAGCGGGTCAAACGCATGTTGGTGCGGCCCAACAGACCCGAAATGTTAAGATTCTAAATAAACAAAGGGATGTTGCGGCTCAACAATCGACAATCCCAAAAAAGGCTCCGCTCACGCTGAACCAAAAAATTGAAGCCACGACCAAGAAAATGAACGCCACGCGTATCGCCGAACAGAAAGCTAAAATGCCAGCTTCTCAGCAAGCGATTTACAACGACTTGGTTGCCAAGGCGAAAGCTGGACGACAAAAAATTCTGGCTCAGCAAGGAAGGCCGCAAGCCTCAAAATTTTTAGGTACGGATTCCCCCACACGTGCCGCAGAAGTCCCCGCATCTCAGGCCAGAACGGCAACACCTGCATACAAAATCTCTGCCGAAGACGATGCCGCTATCGGTCGGGAAGCGGACGGCATTGTTAAAACCAAAAACCTTGAAGGTCCGCTGAAATACCACAAAGACGCCTACGCCACGGGCACCCCGAAAGCCAAAGCAGAGTTCGAAAACTTTCTCGGCAAAGTCCACGACAAAGATCCTGAGAAAGCCCAAGACATTATTACGAACATGCGAAAGAGTGGGTTTGATGTTGGAGGAGAAAAGTCGGCCGTGCAAAATGTTCTGGATGGTCCAAGTATGGATGAGTCAGGAAACTGGTTTGATCAAAGTGGAAAGCAAATTGAGGACCCTTATCGGAACGAAAATTTCCAATTGGCTTCGGATAATAAGACAGTTCCCGAAACCACACCTGAAACAAAAGAAGTTCCCGAACCAAATTCAAATGTGAATGCACCAGATATGTTGAAGGAAATTGAGGCGGCCAAACAGGGTGCTCAACATATTTCCAGTGGTTACGATGAGGGTAGCCCTGAATGTGTTGCTCTGGTCAAACATTTTAGAAAAGACCTCGGTCAAACAAAACTTTGGCGTGCTGGAGAAGCCGTTTCAGATAAAACATCTATTGCCGTAGGGGATGCACTTGCTTATGGCTTCAATGAAGAGGGTGGGTATGAGAGCAATCCAAGAGGAAACCATGCCGTAATTGTTACCAGCGTTGATGCCGCAAACAACACAGTGACCATCGCGGAACAATGGGGTCCAAGACCGAAACGCAAAAGACTGGGACAACCTGTCAGGACGAAAACATTGACCATTCAACAGCTCACCAAAAAGAACTATCACATCATCGAAACTATGAAGAAGAAAAAATAGATCGCGGATAACTTGTGGAGCAGGTGAGGAAAGCATATAGTTTTTGAAGGCTAAAAAGAATTTATGCTATGTCTTGAATTTTGGAAAAACCAATGCGTCCTCACCTGTTTATCATTTATCTGAGTGTATTCTTCACTCTGTTTAGCCAAAGTGTGCAGGCTGAAGAACCAGAATATTGGTTAAAACATTCCTTTTGGAAAAACTGTATTGGTTACTATCCTTTAGATTTCGACATTGAAGAGGACGCCGCTCTTTTAGGTTATGAGCCAAATTATGATGCCCCAATTGATAAAGATTTTGAGACCGATTGTCCGGCTCCTGAAAAATTGATTGAAACCAATTGCCCTGCGGTTTGGCCCAAAGACAACAAAACGCCTTTCAGTCGAGGTTTTTCATACAGTACTCATAGCAATGACCATGATTCACACTCTATCCGCAGGCAAAAGTTTGATTTTTGGCCGACCAGTACGCAACTCCTCTGTGAGTACCGTGGTGGTGATGCCCAAAGCCTTATTTTTGAAGTCCCGTCCCCCGTTATTAAATGTGGGTGGAAGGATGATAAAAGTGAAGTTTTTGGATGTAGCAGTCTTAAACCCTTTGGTCCCTTACCAAAACCCATTATGTACTACCCCGAAGTCATTTCACCGACAACCACGCTTGGCGGCGTGGGCTTGAATTGGACCGCACAGCAATTGAAAGACCATGCCCAACAACAAGGTTATGCCTTTGTGGGAACAAAGGATAATTTACGTTTTGGGCTGTATGGCGACAATATGGCTTTGGATGTGATCTTGAACCCCAAAACACGTCGTTCTCAAGAAGTTATTCTGTTTTCCAGTGGCAACAATCTACACCGTCGAGCCGTACGACAATTTGGCTTTAGCTGGTGGTTTGATCCTGATATCACCCCCACTCTTATGGGAGGAACAAAAAAAGAATTTTGGGAGTCTACGGACGAAAAAATTAGAATTATATTTCAGCCTGAAGTTTGGCCTGAAGCTGGGAGAAACAAACCCTCAACCCTTCGTTTGCTTTTTTGGAACAAATGAAACAGAAAACGTACTTCCACACTTCCGACACGTCCAAATTTCAAATAATGCCTTACCATTTATATCATGCTGATGCCCCATAAAGTCGGCACCTTCGCGCAGGTGTCCCTGGAAACGATGTTTCCGAAGACGCGCTAGGGCGTGTTTGCGCGTTTGGAAAATTTGTCCGCAAGGGATGGATGAGAAAGGGGGTGGGCATACAGAAGCGGGGCTAATCTGTTACGGAGACAGTCACTTAATTGCTCGATTATATCCCAACGGACCAAACGCAAGCTCTGCTGGGATATCCGTTGATACACAGGTACTGTAATCATTCAGCCGTGTTCAATGTTTTCAATGCACACTTCATCAACTTCAAAATTTGTGAATACAGGTGGTGGTGATGCCATGATACGGGTATCACGCCGTTGCTTTTTCTTATGAATTGAGAAGACATGATTTGCACCGAACCTCTTCCCCCTCGGAGTTTCATAGTTCCTTTCATTCAGCCACCCAGAAATCTGTGAAAATGTCATGTTTTCTGAGCGTAAACGTAATATAATACGGACAAGAAACTTTTGATGATCTGAAGTGGTGGAAACCCAGAATGAACCTGAACTCAATTCCATCGCGAATATCAAGGAATAAGCAATCTGGGGCGACCCCCGTTGGAACCTATTCCATGACTGTGGAATAGCCTTGAACGGGGGAAAGGCTACCCGTTGATACAAAGGTACTGTGATCACACAGCTGTGCTATTTAAGGTTTTTAAGCGTAAATATCATATTTATTATCTTAGACTGTAATAAAAAAGGATAATTTTCTTGACATATAAGAATTTTTATGCGATATAAGCTTTAATGAAAGACCGCTCGTGCGTCTTCATTAAATTTTAGAACATCACGCTTACATCGCCGCCCTTACATCAGGGGCGGTTTTTTTATTTCAATTACGTATATCAAGCCCAGCTCTCCCAGAGCCGGGCTTTTTTGCGTGTTGTTTCAGGAGACTTAAAATGAAAAATCTAAACAGTACTCTGTCCGCAAACTCAGCCGCCAACGCGGAAGACGTCATGGCGACTAAAATCTTCCTGCGTAACCAAGGTCATTACACTCCGCCCGAATGGGGCATCAGCCAGTTCCCTGATCGGGCATTGTTTGAAGCCATCGCCGCCTTTCAAAAATCCCAAGGCCTAAAGGTCGATGGCGTTATGAAGCCCGAAGGCGAAACGGAAACCGCGATCAAGGCTCACGCCTTAGCGCGCTTTCTGGATACTAAGAGTATCCAAGGGGTAGCTCAAAAATTGCAATCAAAAGGCCGAAACGGCGACACGATCTTGGCCCATATCAGCCCCGCCGAAGCCCAGCTTTTGCATGACGTCACGGACGGCGGTTCCATCAATCCCGAAACTGGATTACCCGAATTTTTCTTTGGGGATTTCTTTGGCGGGCTTTCGGATAGTTTCAGTTCCATCGGCACATCGTTAAGCGACAGTTTCAGTTCATTCGGTGATAGTTTTTCTAACAGCTTGAGCGACTTTGGCGACAACTTCAGCTCTGGTCTAAACGACACATTCGGCGACGGCTTTAGCGATAAACTGGGCGGCGTCATGGGCAACGTCACCAGTCAAGTGGCTGGCGATTATGTGTCCAAAAAGGTCGGTGGGCCGTTTGGGGACATGCTCGGCGGTGCCGTGGGAAGCACGCTTGGCAACACGGTTTCTGGTGCGTTCAGTTCTGCTGAATCTGCAACTCAGCCCAAGGCCGCAGACTTAGGCACCTTTGGCACTCTCAACAACGATATGAATACACAGAAGGCATCCTTGCCCAAATCCACACCAAAAATCGACCTCAATCTCAAAGCGGGTCAAACGCATGTCGGCGCGGCCCAGCAGAACAGAAATGTTAAGATTCTAAATAAACAAAGGGATGTTGCGGCTCAACAATCGACAATCCAAAAAAAGGCTCCGCTCACGCTGAATCAAAAGATTGAAGCCACGGCCAAGAAAATGAACGCTACGCGTATCGCTGAACAAAAGGCTAAAATGCCAGCTTCCCAACAAGCGATTTACAACGACTTGGTTGCCAAGGCAAAAGCTGGGCGACAAAAAATGTTGGCTCAGCAAGGGACGCCACAAGCAACAAAACTTTTAGGTACGACCTCACCAACACGTTCCGCAGAAGTCCCCGCATCACAGGCCAGAACGGCAACACCTGCATACAAAATATCTGACGAAGACGAAGCTGCTATCGGTCGGGAAGCGGATAGCATTGTTAAAACCAAGAACCTTGAAGGACCACTCAAATACCACAAAGACGCCTACGCCACGGGGACCCCGAAAGCTAAGGCAGAGTTCGAAAACTTTCTCGGCAAAGTCCACGACAAAGACCCCGGGAAAGCCCAAGACATTATTGCGAACATGCGAAAGAGTGGGTTTGATGTGGGGGTGAAAACGCAAACCACGGCTAATGAAGAGGAATCAAATTGGGGTAATGTTAAAGATGTTGCTGGTGCCGCATGGACCAATATGACGGGATCACCAGAAGAGGTTAAAAAAGAATTGCATGGCCTTGCAGACAAATACGAGGAAAACGGGTATAAAAAGTCTCCTAAAATGTTACGCCATTTTCTGGACGGAGAGGGCAAAGACATGGAAATTTCTCGTGAAGAGGCCCGCAATGACCCGTTTATCGTTGAATCTGAAGAGAAGAACCGAAGCCGTTTTGAAAATCGGACATTTTTAGGAAAGACAAAGAGAAATCATGAACTCAACAAGAAACTTAAAGGTTTAAAAGATGGGGAAACTTTAAGTTTTATAGATCATTGGGACCATACGAATAAAGAAGAACAAGGTTATGGGACATTGTTATCAAATGATCGAACCGAACGGGATGCTTTTTTGGCTGAGGGGATGCGGGACGCCATATCGAATTTTGAAGGCACCGCAACGCGCAAAGGGAATAAAATTCATTTTAAAGGAGACGTTACTTTCGATGGGAATGAGACGTATGACTTTGAAAAAGGCGGCCTTGGTCAAATTATGGGCGCACGTCAATTAACGGAGAAAAATCTTGCTCATAATTTTGAAGTCAAACGGACGTGGGTACAAGACGTCATCGGTACAGTGGACGTTGGTCCCGATGGGAAATTAAGCAACCCAAAATTTGAATGGAAAGATAAAAATTAACAATGGAACGATTGTCTAAAATTGGTGCATGGATGAAAAGGCGGTGGTTCCGTCTTTTCATTCTGTTTTCTGTGGCATGGTATGCTTACATGCCTACTCAGTTTTATTACCCGACTTGCAAAAGCCCAGCAAGAAAACCAATGCTATTTGGTCCAGAGTTGTCAAAATACTATCTGCGCTATTCCACAGGAAATATGGATAATCAAGGCATGCCAAATATTAAAATTGGCAATCGCGTTCTTGTGCCATCCGTTATATGGATGAATTATGCCGACCTTCCCGGTGCCCCATTTTGGAGTAATTTGGATGGAAAAATGGCAAATGACGTCATTATGAAGTACCGTGAGCTTGATCCGCACTCAAAATTAATGGAACAATATGGCGGGGTGATTTCTAAAATTTTGGAATTACGCGAGCTTAATAGAGAGTTTTTCTTTAGCGACTATGCATCACGTTACGAAAAGTATGAAGTGAAATGCGCCGTTTTTAAAGCCGCTGTCACCCCCTTGAAAAATTTAACAGATCAAGATTTCGAGCTATTAAAAGTATGGGCTGTCGATGACCCAAATCATGAGTACATGCTCTACACCGATTTATTGGATATCCCAGAAATCGGCTATAAGAATAAACATGAATTCTTGAAAGCCGGAATTATTGAAACTGTGACTGTCGGCAAAAGACGCATGATTAAACGGTCTTCTGTGGAGAATTATCTCAGAAGTTTAAAACAATGATTTTACTCTGACTTAGTCGTGGAAAACGTACTCCCGCACTTCTGACACGTCCAAATTTCAGACATAACGTTTCCTTTGCCGCATGAGTAATCTTGTTCATTGATGAAGTACATTGACCAACTCAAATCCGAAAATGCAGACTTAAGACATTCCTATAATCAATGGGCATGCCAAGAGGCATCAATCAGCACCATCACCACGGACGGTCAGGCGTCTGGTAATACGGGTGATACCCGTTAATACAAGGGCTTTGTGATCACTTCGCCGTGCTTAGTTGTTTGCAATATGCACTTCATCAATCTCGAAGCTTATGAGCACAGGTCGTGGTGGTGATGCCATGATACGAGTACCACGCCGTTGCTTCTTCTTATAAATTGAAAAAACATGATTTGCGGTGAACTCTTTATCCCTTGGAGTTTCATAGTTCCTTTTATTCAGCCACCCAGAAATCTGTGAAAAAGTCATGTTTTCTGAACGTAACCGTAATATAATACGGACAAGAAATTCTTGATGATCTGAATAGGTTGAAGCCCAAAATGAAGATGATTTCAGTTCCATTGCGAATATCAAGGAATGATCAATCTGGGCAGACCCCCGTTGGAACCTATTCGACGACTGTGGAGTAGCCTTGAACGGGGGTAGGGTGGCGCTCTTATCAAAGCCCCCAATTATGATCTCTCCATCCCCAAGATCATCATCACCGACGATGGGTAAACGGAACTTGATGATCAGTGTGTGCTC
>NVSZ01000007.1 GCA_002732845.1 Rhodospirillaceae bacterium | reverse complement strand
GCAATATAAAGAGGCTTAAGTTCCCGACCCATGATGGATTTTAGACCCATTTTGAAAATTTTGGGCATGTTGCTGGCGACTTTAGCGCTGGGCATGTGCATACCTGCTTTTGTGGATGCTTCGAACGGCAATCCCGATTGGCAGGTTTTTGCCGTGTCCGCCAGCCTGACGCTATTTGTCGGGGTCAGTTTGGTTGTCACCACCGCCACAGGCGGCGGGCGCATGAGTTTGAATGTGCGTCAGGCCTTTGTCATGACCACCCTCACGTGGTTGGTATTAACCATCTTTGCGGCCCTGCCGTTTATGTTTTCCGAACTGCAACTGACCTATACCGATGCTTTTTTCGAAGCCATGAGCGGCATCACCACCACGGGCTCAACCGTAATCACCGGCTTAGACCATGCCCCACCCGGCATATTGCTGTGGCGCGGCATTTTGCAATGGTTGGGTGGATTGGGTATCGTGGTGATGGCGATTGCCGTGATGCCCATGATGGGCGTTGGCGGCATGCAAATGTTTAAGGTCGAAGCCTTTGACGCGGGGGAAAAAGTCCTGCCCCGCGCCGCACAAATTTCCATGGCGCTGATGCTAATTTATGCGGCCCTGACGTTCATGTGGGGTGTGATGTTATGGTCGGTGGGCATGACCCCCTTTGAATCCACCGTGCACGCCATGACCACCATCGCGACGGGTGGATTTTCCACGTCCGACGGATCGATTGGTCATTTTGACAACTGGAAAATCGACGTCATCATCACCTTTGGCATGATCGTTGGCTCGATGCCGTTTTTATTGTTTATGCAAGTGGTTCGGGGCAAACCCATGCAATTGTGGCGCGATGAACAAGTCCGCGGCTTTATTGGTATTTTGGTTCTCATTGTATTTGTGGTGACCGCGTTGTTGTGGTTTGAAACCGGCATGGACCCCATTCAGTCGCTGCGCTATGCCGCCTTTAACGTGATTTCGATCATGACCGGAACGGGCTACGCCACCGATGACTACGGACTTTGGGGCAGCTTTGCCCTGCCGATTTTCTTTTTCATTATGTTTATCGGCGGCTGTGCCGGGTCGACCACATGCGGCATTAAAGTTTTCCGTTTTCAAATTTTGTATGCGGCCGCACGGGTTCAGATTCGCAACCTTCTGCAGCCACACGGCGTGTTTATTCCTTATTATAATCATCGCCCAATTCCGGAAACGGTGATCGTTTCCGTGCTCAGCTTCTTCTTTGTATTTGGCTTATCGTTTGCCTTTTTGGCACTGGGATTGGGCATGTTGGGTTTGGATTTCTTGACCGCCATCAGCAGTGCGGCCACCGCCATTGCCAACGTTGGTCCCGCCTTGGGTCCGATTGTTGGCCCGTCCGGCACATTTCAATCACTGCCCGATGCGGCCAAGTGGTTGATGGCGGGCGGCATGTTGCTGGGACGTTTGGAATTGTTCACAATTTTGGTGCTGTTTTCACGTACCTTCTGGCGAGGCTAGGCCAGGCATGTTCACGTTTTTAGGCTTAGCCTTTGTAATCGGCATGAGCCACGCCCTAGAGGCCGATCACGTGGCCGCCGTATCCGCCATTGCCGCCAAGCAAACGCGCCTGTCCAGCATCATCCGCACCGGGGCCGTTTGGGGGCTGGGTCATACCCTAACCTTAGCCGCCTTTGCGGGCGTGACATTGGTCTTGGGATTAGCCATAAATGAACAACTGGCCGGATGGTTGGAATTGTTTGTCGGCATCATGTTGGCGGGCTTAGGCACCCATATTTTATATCGTCTAGCCCGAGATCGTATTCATTTTCACATGCATCAACACGCCGGAAAAGCCGCCCACTTTCATGCCCACAGCCACACAGAACACCCCCCCCATGAACAAGCCACGCACGACCACAAGCACAAACCCTTTCCGTTTCGCTCGCTCTTGGTTGGTATGATGCACGGCATGGCGGGATCGGCAGCGTTGCTGATCCTCACCGCCAGCAATGCCCCTAGTCCGGGGCAAGGCTTGGCTTATGTCGCGTTATTTGGTGTGGGGTCGATTTTGGGTATGGCGTGTCTCAGCGCCATCATTGCGGTGCCGTTGGCTTTGTCCGCGCGTTTTTTGACATGGGCCAATTGGGGGCTTCAGGGGAGCATTGGCTTGGCCACATTGGTGTTGGGTTTAAACACCATTTATGTGGTGCAGGCGACCTTATAAACCTGTTTATTAGGGCCGTTATTGTAAGCCGGGCGTTGCCACCCAACGCGCCATATACCCCTGAATTTGCACATCCATCTGGGTATTAAAATCCGCCATCAAATTTTCAACCAAGGTCATCCAGACTTGTTCCCGTTCGGCAAGGGTCGCGTTTTCGCTGACTTCAATGGAACGCTTGGCGGTGATGCGGACTTTGCCGCTGGCCCCATTTACGGGATTGTTAATGCTGAACGTCGCCACCGCATTTGCATCGTAACGGGTGGTGGGCTCATACGTAAACATGGCTTTGAAGCCTTCGTTTTTTTTGATTTTGGTTTCAAGGACCGAAGCGTCTTCAATCACAAAATCAGCAATCGCCGGGTAAGCTTTGCCACCCGTCGCAACCAAGCGGGTCAGCGCCCAATCAAACATGGCGCGTTCCGGCGACGTGATAAATCGGTGTTCAACATTGGGTGATTGCATCCGCCCTTTGTAATTAGACTTCACATTGACTTCGGCCACATTCAGCTGAATTTTGGCCAAATGTTGAAAACCCACTTCGGCCACCGGACCGCCAATGGCTTGATCTTTTACGCACGCCGAAAGGCCCAAGCTAACCGTCAGGCCCAGCACCGTGGTGCGGGCGAATGTCCAAGATTTAAGCTTCATCTGTGCCATAGATTTTATCCAAGTCCGTTTGTGTAAATTCATAATCCGTTGCGCAAAACTCACAATTCACGTGCGCCCCACCATCATCCCCCGTAACTTCATCGCGGGGAAGTGATTTTAACGTGGTCGCGACTTTTTGCCGCGAACACCGACATTTGTGCTGCAGGATTTTAGGTTCATACGTCCGCACACCATCGTCGTGATACAAACGGTACAGCACGTCGTCTGGGCTGAGATTTTGAGCCAGAAGTTCTTCAAGTTTTAAGCTCGACAACAACACCACAACCCGGTGCCATTCTTCATGGGCTTCGTCGCTATCTTTCTTTTTGTCCGTGGGCATCCGCTGCACCAAAACAGCCCCGGCTTGATGGCCATCCGCATTTTTTTCGGAGCCTAAAAAGATCACCGTTTCCAATTGTTCAGAGCTTCTGAAATAATTCTGGGCACAAGCCGCCAAAGTGCCGCCTTCCAACGCCACGATGCCTTGATAGCGTTCGGTGTCGGGACCTTGGTCAACGGTAAAGGCCAGATGTCCACTGCCCAACAGGCGGGGGACTTTAGCACCTTCTTTGGTTTGGGCCTCAGCCACACGGTCCGCATCAAAACGCGCATATCCGCGAAGATCGCCAGCGGAGGTTAAATCCGCGACCAGCAAGGAAATCGGGCCATCCGATTGTACTTGCAAGGTGAACAGGCCATCATATTTTAAAATACTCGCCAGCGCCGCACCCAACACCAACGTTTCCGCCAACATTTCGGCAACAACTTCGGGGTAATCGTGAGATTTTAAAATCTGATCTAAGGTTGGGCCGAGGCGCACCAAACGGCCCCGCACATCAAGGCCATCCAACTGAAAGGTTTGCGCCAGATCAAAGTTTTTCATTATTCACCCAATCCTTATTCGCTCATGCACCAAGCCAGCACACCCTTTTGCGCGTGCAGGCGGTTTTCAGCTTCGTCCCAAATCACCGATTGCGGACCATCCAAAACTTCGGCGGTGACTTCTTCTTCGCGGTGCGCGGGCAGGCAATGCATAAACAAAGCGTCGCTTTTGGCCAGTTTCATGCGTTTGGCATCCACCTGAAACGGCTGCAATAAAGCACAACGTTGTTCGGCGTCTGCATCGCCCATGGACACCCACGTATCGGTCACGATCAAATCGGCATCCGTACACGCGGCGTCCGCATCGGTGGTCACGGTAATATCAGCACCTTCGGCTTTGGCCCAATCTAGGACTTCCGGGCGTACGGGCAGTTCTTTGGGAACGGCTAAGGTTAAAGAAAAACCAAACCGTTCGGCCGCATGAATAAAGCTGACGGCCATGTTATTGCCATCCCCACACCACGTGACTTTTTTGCCGCGAATGGAGCCGCGATGTTCTTCATAGGTCATCACGTCGGCCATCAACTGACACGGGTGACTGTCATCGGTCAGGCCGTTAATCACGGGAACCGAAGCATATTTAGCAAGGTCATGAAGTTTTTGCGGATCATCGGTGCGGATCATAATAGCGTCCACATACCGCGACAAAACCCGTGCCGTATCGGCAACGCTTTCGCCGCGCCCCAACTGACTGCTGGGGCCATCCATGATGATGGCGTTGCCACCCAATTGGTTGATGCCGACTTCAAACGATACGCGGGTACGCGTCGATGGTTTTTCGAAAATCATCGCCAAGCTTTTGCCGCGCAGCGGCTGAGCGGTTTTGTCTTTTTTCAAAGATGTACCCAAATCCAAAATGGTGCGCAAAGTTTTTGCGTCCACGTCATGTAAGTCTAAAAAATGTTTAGGAGCCGACATCGGGCTCTCCTTTTTTATCGATTAAACGTGGCTGGCCGCCACGGTATCAAAAATCGCAATGGCTTCGGCGATGTGGCTGTCGTCGATGATCAACGGTGGCAACAGGCGAATAACATTATCGCCCGCAGGGGCCACCAACAAACCTTCGGTTTCCAACTCGGTTTTAAAATCACGATTGATGATGGACTCTTTTAACTGAATGCCCCGCATCAAACCTTGGCCCCGCGTTTGTGTAAAGACATCGGGGTATTTCGCCACAAGCCCCTGCAACGCCAAATCCAAGGCCTGTCCCATTTTGGTCACGTGCTCTAAAAACCCGTCTTCCATCAGCACGTCAAACACCGCGTTCGCCACGGCCATACCCAATGGATTGCCGCCGTACGTGGTGCCGTGATTGCCGACGCCCAAAACGGCTGCGGCTTCGGTGGTTAGGCACGCGCCCAACGGAAATCCACCGCCCAGGCCTTTGGCCGTGGAAACCACATCGGGTTTCACGCCATCCCATTCATGGGCAAACAGTTTACCGGTCCGGCCCATGCCACATTGCACTTCGTCAAACATCAGCAACAAACCAAATTCATCGGCGATGTCACGAAGCCCCTGAAGATAGCCTTCGGGGGCCGGACGCAGACCGCCTTCACCCTGCACAGGTTCGACCAAAATCGCCGCCGTTTCATCGGTGATGGCCGCGCGCATTTCGTTCAGATTGCCGTGGGCGACCTGATCAAACGCATCAATAACCGGTTCAAAACCTTCTAAAAGCTTGGCTTGGCCCGCTGCAGCGATGGTGGCCAAGGTGCGGCCATGAAATGCATTTTCACAGCCAATCACGCGAAAACGTTCAGGGTGACCGTTGTCACGCTGATATTTCCGGGCAATTTTAAGGGCGGTTTCTAACGCTTCGGCTCCGGAATTACAAAAGAAAACCCGGTCCGCGAATGAAGCTTCGGCCAAGCGTTCCGCCATGCGTTCTTGCCCCGGTGAACGGTACAGGTTCGACACATGCCAGACCTTATCCGCTTGGTTTTTCAAGGCCTTAACCATATGCGGATGCGCGTGCCCCAAACAGCTCACCGCGATGCCCGCACAGAAATCTAGAAATCGTCGTCCGTCCGCCGTATACAAATAGACTCCCTCGCCTTTTTCAAAAGCAAGATCAGATGGCGCGTAAGTCGGCATCAGGGCAGACATGACAGACAGTTCCTTATTCTCTGGTAAACATTAATCCAAAAACAACAAACCGGACGACAGGGTCGCCCGGAAAGCTGGAGAGTATGGGAATCTTGGGCCTGTCTGTCAATGGAAACTAAGGCCAGCGCTTAAGGCTTCAGCTTGTACCCGGAATCGAACATCTTCCAACAGATGATCCACAGCACCACATCCATGCCGCCCACGGCCAACATGCCATTTACAATGGGCGCATCGGAATGACCGATAAAACCATAGCGAAAACCGTCGATCATGTAAAAAAACGGGTTCATCAAAGCAATCGATTGGGCCAGTTCAGGCAAGCGGTTGATGGAATAAAAGGTGCCCGACAAAAACGATAGCGGCGTCACGATAAAGTTCGTCAAACCCGCAATGTGGTCGAATTTTTCAGACCAAATACCGCCAATAATACCCAACAAAGACATCATCAGCGAAGCGCCAATGGCATGAAACAAAATCAGCCCTAAGCTGTGTACCTGCATCGGCACCACGAACGACACCACGATGCCCACGGCGGTGCCAACCACAACACCACGGGTTGCCCCGCCCAAAGCGATGCCTAACGTCAGTTCGTGTGAGCTCAACGGCGGCATCAGCGTATCAACAATGTTGCCCTGCACCTTTGAGATCATCATCGAGCTGGACGTATTGGCGAAGGCGTTTTGCGTCATCGACATCATAATCAGGCCGGGCGCCAGAAATTCCATAAACGGAATGCTGCCGACCACGTTGACATCTCTGCCCATCGCCAACACAAACACCGACAAAAACAACAGCGAYGTCACAATCGGGCCGATGATGGTTTGTGTGTAAACCTTCAAAAAGCGATGGATTTCGCGCATGTACAAGGTGTACAGGCCGATCATATTGGACGTTCTTATCTGTTGCATGTATTGAGAACCTTAAAGGTTTGCGGGGGCGATTGCTTCTTATATAGTCACTCCCCATGGACAAGCGCAAACTCAAATCAAAAAAAGAACCTCGGCCGCCCCGGAAAATCACCGAGCAGCGGTTGGCGAACATTGCCTTGCACCATATGGATCGCTATGCGTCTTCGGCCGAAAACCTGCGCCGCGTTTTGCAACGCCGGGTGTTTAAGGCTTCGCTGTTTCACGAAGACTTAGACGCTGACGAGGCCAAGGGCTGGATCGATGAGCTGATTGTGCGCTATGTCGAGTCTGGAGTGTTGAACGATTTAGCCTATGCCGAAACCCGCGCCCGGTCTTTATTGGCGCGCGGATCATCGGGCCGCCTGATCCGCATGAAATTGATGGAAAAGGGCATTGAGGACACTATTATAGACAAAGCCTTGGCGGCTTTGACCTTAGACGCCCCCGATCCGGAATTGTTTGCGGCCATAAAATTGGCGCGGCGGCGAAAACTTGGGCCGTTTTGTGATCCGGCTAAACGCGCCGAAAACCGCGACAAGCATCTGGGCGCCATGGCCCGGTCGGGTTTTTCTTATGATATGGCGGAACGTGTGATCAACGCCACTGACGTGGACACATTAGAAAATATGATACGCTAAGCAAATTTATAATTTAAGGAATTTTAACGATGGGAATGAACGATGGGAATGTTTGACCGTAAACGTATTTTGGTCACCGGCGGGGCTGGATTTTTAGGATCGCACCTGTGTGAACGCCTGATCAACCAAGGCCATGACGTGATTTGTCTGGATAATTTTTTCACCGGGCCAAAAGACAATATTTTACACCTGATCGGCAATCCCCGCTTTGAATTGATGCGCCACGACGTGACCATTCCGCTGTATGTGGAAGTCGACGAGATTTATAACCTCGCCTGCCCCGCGTCCCCCATTCATTATCAATACGACCCGGTGCAAACCACCAAAACGGCGGTCCACGGCGCGATTAATATGTTGGGATTGGCGAAACGCACCAAGGCCAGAATATTTCAATCGTCCACGTCCGAGGTTTATGGCGATCCAGAGGTCCACCCGCAAACCGAAGACTATCGCGGCAACGTCAATCCCATCGGTCCGCGTGCGTGTTACGACGAAGGCAAGCGTTGCGCGGAAACTCTGTTTTTTGATTATCACCGTCAATACAATGTGGAAATTCGCGTGGCACGGCTTTTCAACACCTATGGCCCGCGCATGCATCCCAATGATGGACGCGTGGTCTCGAACTTTATTATGCAGGCGCTGAACAACAAAGACATCACAATCTATGGAGACGGCCTGCAAACCCGGTCGTTTTGTTATGTGGATGACCTGATCGACGCGTTTTTGCGCTTTATGGCGCTGGACGATTTCACCGGGCCTATGAACCTTGGCAACCCCGGCGAATTCACCATCAAAGAATTGGCCGAAAAAGTCATCGCGCTGACCGGGTCTTCCTCAAATTTAATCTTTGAAGATCTGCCCATCGATGATCCGTTGCAACGGTGCCCCGACATTAGCCTCGCCAAATCCAAAATTGACTGGCAACCCAAGATTCAGCTGGACGAAGGCCTGAAAACCACCATTGAATATTTTAAACAGTTAAAAGGTTAGAGCCTAATCCTAGGGTCTCGACAAGTAACGCTTTCCTTTTTTCGAAAACGAACATATTCTGTTGAGCCTCCCTAAAAGCAACAGGAAACCGAACATCATGGAAGCCCGGCGCAACGAAGTTTTGGAAATGGTGGCCCGGCAAGGTTATGTTTCCATCGAAGAAATTGCCCGCCATTTTAAGGTCACCCTGCAAACCATTCGCCGCGACATCAATGAATTGGCGGGCTTGGGATTATTGCAACGCCACCATGGCGGTGCGAGTTTGCCGTCCAGCGTGGAAAACGTAGCCTATGATCGTCGCCAAATTTTACACCGGGACGAAAAAAAGGCCTTGGCCAACACCTTGGCCGAACACATCCCCGACAATGCATCCCTGTTCATCAACATCGGCACCACCACCGAAGCCGTCGCCAGCGCCCTGTTGCTGAACCACAAAGGCCTGCGCATCATCACAAATAACTTGAATGTTGCCAATATGTTATCTGATAAGGAAGACTTTGAAGTGATGGTCACAGGTGGCGTGGTGCGATGCCGAGACAAGGGCCTGACAGGCGAAGCTGCCTTAAATATGATCGGCCAGTTTCGCGTTGATTACGGCATCATCGGCATCAGCGCCATCGACACCGACGGCACGCTTTTGGATTATGATTACCGTGAAGTGCAGGTTGCCAAGGCTATTTTAGCCAATTCCCGAAAAGTCCTTTTGGCCGCCGATCAATCCAAGGTTGGGCGAAATGCCATGGTGCGTTTGGGCCATTTGAACGACATCCACAGTTGGTACACCGACAAAATGCCCAAGCAACCCTTGCTGGGCGTGGTGGAACAAGCCGACATGCAAATTCATGTCGCCAAGAGCGCCTCGTTCGAGTCTTAAAAAACAAATTAAACAAAAACCTGCATTTTCGAAAAGTATCTTATTTTGATGTAAATTTTCGATTGCGAAAATCAAATGAACGTACTAGCCTTTTAGTGAAATTCAAGGGAAGTGCGAAATGCTGAACACTACAGACCCCAAAACGATCCCAAAAACCATCCAAGAAACCGACCTGTTGATCATCGGTGGCGGCATCAATGGCACGGGCATTGCGCGCGATGCTTCGGGGCGCGGGTTGTCTGTGATGTTATGTGAAAAAGGCGATTTGGCCGCAGGCACATCATCGGCCAGCACCAAATTAATCCACGGTGGCCTGCGTTATCTGGAATATTATGAATTTAAACTGGTGCGGGCGTCCTTGGCCGAACGCGAAGTTTTATTACAACTGGCCCCCCATATCGTCAAACCGTTGCGGTTTATTTTACCACACAGCCCCGGATTACGTCCGGCGTGGCTGATCCGGTTGGGCCTGTTTTTGTATGATCACCTTGGCAAACGCAAAAAATTACCGGGATCAGGCTGGCAGAAATTACCCGGCACGGTCTATGGCGACCCTTTGGTGCCGGGCATCACCAAGGCCGTTCAGTATTCAGATTGTTCCGTCAGCGACAGCCGTTTGGTGGTGTTGAATGCGGTGGATGCCAAGGAACGCGGCGCAAAAATTCTCACCCGCACCGAATGCGTCAAAGCGGTTCCTTTAAAAGACAAACCCGGCTGGGAAGTGACGTTGCGGGGCACCAAGGACGGGGCCGAAACAATCGTACACGCTCGCACCATCGTGAATGCCACGGGACCATGGGCGGAACTCAACCTTCATGATGTGATTGACGGCATTGCGCCCCCCAAAATGCGCTTGGTCAAAGGCAGCCACATTGTGGTGAAGCGCCTGTTCGAACACGACAAGGCCTATATTTTCCAAAACACAGATCGGCGCATTGTTTTCGCTATACCGTTTGAACAGGACTTCACCCTAATCGGCACCACCGATGTTGATTTAGACGAAGACTTAAATGTGGTGCGGCCATCGTCCGATGAAGTTGACTACCTGTGCACGGCGATCAATCTATTTTTCAAAAAGAAAACCACACCCGACGATGTGGTGTGGTCATTTTCCGGGGTGCGTCCTTTGCTGGGTGAAAAAGGCGATGATGCAGCCGAAATCACTCGAGATTATCGTTTAGACCTGCAACACGCCTCAAAAGGCTCGGCGGCATTATCTGTGCTGGGCGGGAAAATCACCACCTACCGGGTGCTGGCCGAAAAAACCATGGTTAAGCTGGCCGACGTTTTGGACTTTACAAAAGGGCCCTGGACAGCGGACACCCCGCTGCCCGGTGGCGATATCTCGGGCGCCGATCTGCCCGCTTTCGCCGAGGCCATGCGCAAACATTATGCGTGGGTCCCCAGCGAAGTTCTGGTCCGGTACGTCAACACCTATGGCACGCGTCTGATGATGATTTTAGATAACATGAGCAAAGTGGCCGACATGGGCATCGATTTCGGCGCCGGCCTTTATGAATGTGAAGCCCGCTATTTGGTTGAACACGAATGGGCGCTGACCGTCGAAGACATTTTGTGGCGGCGCACCAAACTGGGCCTGAAAGCCAATGAGGCGACAAAAACCGACTTGCAGGAATGGTTGTTGAATACTGCGGCCGGAGACCCAACATAATGTCTATGTTGCCGCTGTCTGACTTTCACCAAAGCGACCGCCAATCCATTCGAGGCGTGTTCACCGATATTGATGACACCCTGACCACAGACGGGCGATTGACCGCAGACGCCTATCAAGCCATGGAAAATTTACAGGCCGCCGGATTTTTAGTTGTGCCCATCACCGGACGTCCCGCCGGATGGTGCGACCACATTGCCCGGATGTGGCCGGTGGACGGTGTGGTTGGCGAAAACGGGGCTTTTTATTTTCGCTATGACCAAAAAAACAAACGCATGGATCGGCGCTATGTTGACGACGATGGCACCCGCGCCGAAAATCGAGCGCGGCTGGAAAAACTCGGGCAGCATATTTTAGATCAGGTTTCGGGATCGGCGATTTCCGCAGACCAGTTATACCGCGAAACCGATTTGGCGATCGATTTTTGCGAAGACGTCCCTGCCCTGAACCAAGCCGATATCGATCACATCGTGCGCTTGTTCGAAGACGATGGCGCCACCGCCAAGGTGAGTTCGATCCATGTGAACGGCTGGTACGGCACCTATGACAAATTGACCATGAGCCAACTTTTTGCGCAGGACTGTTTGGGCCTTGATTTAAACCAAGCGAAATCTGAATTTGTGTTTGCCGGGGATTCCCCGAACGACGCCCCCATGTTTGCTTTTTTTCCTCATGCGGTGGGCGTCGCCAACGTTTGTGATTTCGAAAATCAACTGACCGCTAAACCGGCCTATGTCACGATGGGGCGCGGCGGAGCCGGATTTAGCGAATTGGCGAAAAGCCTAATTGATGCGCGGGAGGCGGTTTCATGAAACGATCCTCACCAGCGCAGCACATCCAACACGGCCTTGGGCGTGCATCCGTATTTATTGCACAAGGCTTGCACTCCACCGGACGAATTGTTTTTCAAAACATCCCTGTGAATTCCCCCGCCAATAAACAGCGCATCAAGGTTTGCGGCTTTGGCACCGGGCATGTCGGTTTCAAAAGAATCCCCGACCGCCAAAATACGCTCTTTGGAAACACCCGGCAACGCCGCAAAACAAGTTTCATAAATCGGCAAATATGGTTTTCCATAATGCAGGCTGGAGCCGCCCATGGAACTGTACAACCCGGCCACCGCACCCCCGCAAAAATAAGTCTTGCCGCCGCTGATCGCAATGCGATCAGAATTGGCCGAAACCAAAACCAAATTATGCTTCAACGCTTTGTCCAAAACAGTCCGGCAAGACTCAAGGTCATGGGCAGGATCAAGAACCCCCGTGACCAACAAAAAACTAGCGTCTTCGATTTGCTCGACCTCATCAAGGTTCAGGCCAACCATCAGGTTACGACTGCGATCCGGTCCAAGATAATAACACCGTTTACCCAAGGCCCGATGTTGATCATCGGCGCGCGCGGACAAGGCTTGCCAGGCAGCTTCGCCAGACGTTGCCAAGTGCGCGTACAGATCAGGCGCCAGGCCCAGCCTTTGCATTTCGAGCGCAACTTGTTCGGTACGGCGCGCGGCATTGGAAATAATCACAACGGTTTTTTCAGCGTGTTTCAGTTCACGCAAAACGTCGATCGCCCCGGCGTAGGGCTTGACGCCATCGTGCAGCACCCCCCACGCATCAATCAGAAAGGCATCGTAATCATCGACAAGGCCCCTGAAGCTGTTCAATTGTGTTACCATTGCGGGCCTTCCTTTTAAAATCAAGAGTACGACCTTAATCGTACCTGAATTATTAGACATAACCATTTAAGCGTAATGTTAATATAGGGAGTATACAAAACATGAAAAACTTATCGAAACTTCATCAATTCGCCCTGGGTGGAAGCCTGATTTTAGCGGGCGCAACATTTGGCCTTGGCGGTATTTCTACGGCTCAAGCTGCGGAATGTTCCAACCGGGGAAATCTCGACAAACGTTATTGTGACGAAAACAATGATTTGGTTGCCGACACACCAACAGATTCTTCAAAGTGGCTGAACCCAAGCACTTTGATTTTTTCCTACACGCCTGTTGAAGACCCTTCCGTTTATGAAAACGTGTTTACCGAATTTCTAACGTATATGGAAAAAATCACCGGTAAAAAAGTAAAATGGTACGGTGCAGATTCTTATGCCTCACAAGTTGAAGCCATGCGATCCGGCCGCCTTCACATTGCCGGCATTTCCACCGGGCCAACGGTTTTTGGTGTGAACTTAGCGGGGTATGTTCCCATCGCGATTATGGGTAAAGATGATGGACGCTTTGGCTATAAGCTTCAATTGATCACCCACAAAAGCACGGATATTAAAAAAGTATCTGACCTTAAGGGTCGCAACATTGCCCACGTTTCACCGTCTTCAAATTCCGGAAACCAAGCCCCCCGGGCTTTGTTTAAATCCTTGGGCGTCGAGCCGGGCAAGGACTACAAGGTGACCTATTCAGGAAAGCACGACAACTCGATCATGGGCGTCGCCAATAAAGATTATGACGCGGCTCCGATTGCGTCCAGTGTCTTGGACCGCATGGTTGATAAGGGCATTGTGAACCGTGATGACCTACGCATTATTTGGGAATCCAGCTTGTTCCCAACAACATCTTATGGCTATGCCCATAATTTGAATCCTGATTTGCAAGCCAAAATCAAAAAAGCTTTTTTGACCTTTGATTGGAAGGGCACAGCCTTGGATGAAGAATTCGGCAAAAAATCCGACCGCTTTATTCCGATCACCTTCAAAGAACATTGGATAGACATCCGGACCATTCAAGAAACCAATGGCACGATTTATACCGATGAAGCTCTTCAAGGTTTGAAGGTAAAAAAATCGAAAAAGMAAAAGAAATAAAATTGACTAGGATCWTTTTTGCCCTCTCTTAAAACCCGTTCTTTAAGGTGGTGGTGTTGTGCGTCCTTCTCACAACACCACCGAGAGCGAAGGAAAACGTAATGTTAGAAATTAAATCCCTCTCTAAAGTTTATGCGACCGGTACTGCCGCGTTGACCGATGTGACTTTGACCATCGACAAACCACAGGTGGTCGCCATTATTGGCCCTTCGGGTGCGGGCAAAAGCACTCTGATCAGATGTATCAACCGCTTGGTCGAACCGACCTCTGGTTCGGTTATCYTGAACGGTGAAAATCTAACCACGATGAARAGTGGTGCGTTGCGAAAAGCACGTCGTAAAATCGGCATGATTTTTCAAGAATATAATTTGGTCGAACGCTTGACCGTGATGGAAAACATTCTGTCGGGGCGTTTAGGCTATGTCAGTTTCATGCAAGCCTTTCTCCGGAACTTTCCCGGCCCCGATGTTGCGGCCGCTTTTAAGCTGTTGGACCGGGTTGGTTTGGAAGGCTATCAAGATACCCGCGCGGATTCCCTGTCCGGTGGACAACGCCAACGAGTCGGCATCGCGCGCGCCTTGATCCAAAATCCAAAATTGTTGTTGGTTGATGAACCAACCGCCAGCTTGGACCCCAAAACTGCGCGCCAAGTGATGCGTATTTTGGTGGAATTGGCCGACGAAGAACAAACACCAACATTGCTTAACATTCACGACGTGCCCCTTGCCAAAGCTTTTGCAAGCCGGGTCATCGGCATGCAAGACGGACGCATTGTTTTTGATGGAGCGCCCGATGAATTGACCGAAGAAGTCCTCACCAGTATTTACGGTGAAGAAGACTGGAGTACGGAAGTGGGAGAGAATGACAAATGAGCACCACCCCTCCTTCAACCAAACCTGAATACAAAACCGAATGGGATCGTCCAAGCCTGATCGAAGATCCGCGCCTGCGCAAAGGCCTGACTTTTGCCGCCATCGCCTATTTAATATGGTCGATGGGCAGTCTGGACATTGACTGGGGACGCGTATCCGAAGGTTTGCCACGCGCCGGAAATATTTTCAGCCGCATGTTTCCCCCTGATTTCGATCGTTGGGAATTGCTGTCCAAAGGCATTATCGAAAGTCTGGAAATGGCCTTTGCCGCAACGTTCGTTGGCGTCATCATCGCCATACCGTTGGGTTTATGCGCGGCCAAAAATTTGGTACCCCGTCCGGTCTATCTAATCGCCCGCAGCATCATTGTTTTAACCCGCACCTTGCACGAAGTCATCATCGCGATTTTCTTTGTGAAAATATTTGGATTTGGGCCTTTGGCGGGTGTGTTAACCTTGATCGTGGCGTCCATCAGCTTTATCGGAAAAATGCTTGCCGAAGATGTTGAAAATATGAGCCCCGGTCAAGTCGAAGCCATCAAAGCCACGGGCGCAAGTTTTCCCAAAATGCTGATTTACGGCGTGGCTCCGCAAATCTTACCCCGCTATTTGGGCGTATCTATTTATCGTCTGGATGCCAATATTCGCCACTCTACGGTGGTTGGGATTGTCGGTGCTGGCGGCATTGGGCAAACCTTGTCCGCAACATTTTCACGCTACGACTATGATTTTAGCTTGGCCATTCTCCTGTCAATTATCGCCATCGTTTTTGTTGGTGAATTCTTCAGCAGCTGGGCGCGGGGGAAACTTAGATGACACCTTTAGATACGGTTCAAGATCGTTATCCAGAAGTCTGGAAAAAACATTCCCCCCGTCAAAGCCTAATTCGATTTGCGTGGTATTTTGGCGTGGTTTTTTTGGCCGTATGGTCGGTGCGTCACTTAGACATTCCGTGGCTGTACTTCTTAGACGCGCATGTGCAAGCCTATGATTTGGCCGAACGCATGTTTCCACCAGATTGGAGCTACATTGACGTTGTTTTGGACCCGTTGATCGAAACCGTGCACATCGCTACATTGGGCACCATCGTAACGTTTTTCATTGCCTTTCCGACGGCCTTTATCGCGGCCCGCAACACCACCCCAAACACGCCACTTTGGTTGTTTGGAAAGTTCCTTTTGGTCTCAACCCGTTCAGTCAATACGGTGGTTTGGGCGCTGATTTTTGTGGCTATTTTTGGCCCAGGACCGGTGGCTGGAATTTGGGCCGTGGCGTTTCGCTCGGTCGGCTTTGTCGGCAAGTTGATCGCCGAGTCCATCGAAGAAATCGATGAAGGTCAAGTCGAAGCCATCGAAGCTTCCGGAGCCTCACGTTTGCAGGTTTTAATGTATGGCGTATTGCCCCAAGTGTTGCCCGTTGTCTTTGGTACAATTGTGTATCGGTGGGACATCAACATCCGTGAATCCACCGTATTGGGATTTGTCGGAGCCGGGGGCATTGGCATCGAACTTTATGCGTCCATCAACCAATTTGCATGGAACGAAGTTTCGTTAATGCTGCTCACTATTTTAGGCGTGGTCCTGATCAGTGAATTTGTTTCCGCAGCGGTGCGCGGTAAGATCACTTAAATTTAAGACGTCCGGTCTCGTTATTTTCCCATATGGGGAATGACGAGACCGTGCATCCAATTGTACGGCTCAATTTGACGGACCGTGTCCACCAAGATATCCGCCTCAATGCCCAACTGCCAAGCCAGCGCCATGTTGTCCGGGTTTTTGTGTAGGATTTCAAAATTTTCAACCATCTGAAAAGCATTTTCTTCATCGCTGAAAAAGCCTTCGTTGGTCAGGTTTTCACGGCGGCAATACATCAACCGGGCCATTTGAAACAGATCATATTCCGGGTGATATTGCAGTCCCCAAAACGTGCCTTTCAGATGGTGAACGCTCARCGCCTGAACACGAGTGAAGGCATTGCCGGCCAAGACTTCGGCTCCGTCTGGTAAATGCGTAACTTCATCAAAATGGCTGACAAATCCATCAAATGTTGTCGGCTTGTTYTGATACAAAGCATGACCACGACCAGACGGGCTTAACGTAATTTTTCGGGCAATGCCCATTTCCCGACCATTGGGGTTGGCCGCCACGGTGCCACCCGCCGCAACCGCGGCAATTTGAATGCCCCAACAGGTGCCAAATTGCGGCACACCGATCCGGTACGCTTCGCGCGCCAATTCCAAATGTTTAGCGACGCGTTTGTCGGTGGTGTCTTGAATGGTCAGCGAACACCCGGTCCACGCCACGCCATCATAATTTTCTAGGCTTGATCCCATCGGCAAGGCAGTATCCGGGTCCGACGGATAAAGAATATCATGCGTCATTTCAGGACAGGCCTTTTTAAGCATATTCACGTATAATTTCCCCGCTGAATTCATGCCGCATTTCCCAAGGTTTTCCCGATCGATTTTGGGGTATCCATCGACGATCAGAATATGTGGGCGAGGCTGTTTCATGGGACGTTCCTTTGGCTGATTAAGAGCGAAATAGTAAGACCATTTACAGGTGTCAAGCAAGCCAAAAACCCGGATTAATTATATGACTTATAAACTTAACATTTGCACTATTGCCAAGCGGTCCAAGCGGTTCTAAGCTTTTATATAGTTATGCAGAATTTATACAGAAAAGCCTTTTTCCGGCGGTTCTGTTCCCATAAGTCAGTTAACGATTCAATATGTTTAGGGAGATAATACGAATGGTAAAATCTAAAGGAAAATTCCTCACTGGATTGCTGGTCAGCGTCGGTATGGTGATGGCCTCTGGTCCAGCAAGTGCGGAAACTTTGCGTCTGCTCACATGGGGGGGATATGCTCCCCAAAAAGTTGTTGAAATGTTTAAAGCCGAAACCGGAATTACGGTTGAAGTCACAAACTCAAACAACGAAGAAATGATTTCAAAATTGCGCGCCACAGGCGGTGCAGGTTTTGATCTGGCGCAACCGTCCCAAGATCGCATTTCCGGTGCTCAGGCTGAATACGATATTTACAAGCCTATCAACCTTTCCAAAATTGATGCCAGCCAAATGATTACGTCCATGTTAGAAGGCACCAAAGCCAATACAACATACGACGGCAAAGTTTATGGCGTTCCTCATGTTTGGGGCACCAGCGCGTTGACGGTGAACATGTCTAAGGCCCCTGGCATCAAAGATTATCTTGATCTTTGTGATCCGAAATATGCCGGCAAAGTGTCTTACCGCATGAAACGCCCAACCCTGATCGCGTTTGCCTTTGCGATGGGTATGGACCCCTTTGCGGCCTATAACGACAAAGCGGCTTATCAAAAAATCATGAACAAAGTCGAAGCCAAATTGATTTCTTGCAAATCCAACGTCAAAGTTTATTGGTCCGGTGGTGATGCGTTGATCAACCTGATCAATTCCAACGAAGTTGTGGCGGCTATGGCTTGGGATGGTTCCGGTTGGAAAATCAATGCGGAAAAACCAGACGTTAAAACCATTGCGCCGACRTCYGGTGCYTTGGGYTGGATYGATRCWTTYGTTYTGCCAAAGAAAACCAAAGCCGAAGMYGCWGCKTACAAATGGATCAAYTTTGTKATGCGTCCTAAAATCGCCTCSATGATCACCGATGCTGCGGGTAACTTTACCGCTTCAAAAGGTGGCGATGCTTTTGTTGAAGMMGGYAAACGKAAACGTTTCCAAGACACCTTCCCRRCAGCGGCSATCGACAACATCAAATGGTATCCTCCGGTTCCTCCTGGTTTGGAAGACATGGAAGGCAAAGTTTTGGATCACGTCCAAGCTGCCAAATAATCTATTCGACCTTTAAATCGGGACGTAGGGAATTTGCCCCTGCGTCCCTTTTTAAGCTATTCTTTTTTATATTTTAAATTCACCTTTATTACAGCGGTACACAACACCATGACGGACACAGCAAGCCAAAGCCAAAATTTAGATCTAGAGTGCCGTAATTTGGTGCGAAATTTTGGGGACTTTGTCGCCGTTGATAATGTATCTTTTGGTGTTCCCGAAGGTGAATTCTTTTCTATTTTAGGCCCATCCGGTTGTGGCAAAACCACAATCATGCGGATGATGGCTGGCTTTCAAAAACCAACCTCTGGCGACATTTTGATTAAAGGAAAATCTGTCGTCAACGTGCCGCCCAACAGACGCCCGGTCAACATGGTGTTTCAACATTTAGCTTTATTCCCCATGATGACGGTAGCCGAAAACATTGCCTATGGTTTAAAACGCAAGGGCCTGGGTAAAAGCGAAATCACCGATAAAGTTAATTCGGTTTTGGACCGCATGGATCTGCCCACGTCCGGCGGAAAATCAATCAATCAATTATCCGGCGGACAAAAACAACGCATCGCCATTGCTCGGTGTTTGGTGTTGGAACCCGCCGCATTGTTGTTGGATGAACCCTTGGGTGCGCTGGATTTAAAACTGCGCGAACACATGAAGATTGAACTGAAAAAGATGCAAGAACAGTTCGGCACAACATTCGTTTACATCACCCACGATCAATCCGAAGCCTTGGTCATGTCGGACCATGTCGCAGTGATGAATGAAGGGAAATTTGAACAAATCGGCACGCCTCAAGATTTGTACTACCACCCCGACACATCGTTCGTCGCGGGCTTTGTCGGCGATACCAATCAATGGACCGGACGTGTTGAAAGCGTCGATAAAACGGGTGTGCGTTTGACGTCGGAAATGGGTGTGCCGTTATTGGCAACCCCCGCCGGGAACACAACAATTAAAAAGGGTGATCAAGTGAATATTTTTGTTCGCCCGGAATCGGTCATCATCGCCACCGACAACAAACGCATTTCGGAAATGGACAATTCCATCACCGGAGATGTGGTCAGCATTTTGTTCAACGGCGCCAACAGCCGGGCCTTGATCCGCGACCGTCAAACAGGCGGTGAACTGGATGTTGTGCTTCCGCAAACGGGTGAGTTTTCGCACCTAAAACAAGGCGCAGAAATGCRTGTGGGTTGGGGCATAGCACAGGCCAAAGCCTTTATCAAAGCACCTTCAACTCAGGGGGATGCATGAACATTCAAACCGCATCCCGGTTAAGCCTACTCTTGTTGCTGGCGCCTTTTGCATTGTGGCTTGTGGTGCTGATCGTTTTGCCGCATGTGGACATGTTTTTGGTCTCGCTCCAAGAAAAAATTGCCCCACGGGTCTATGAATTAAGCACCGCAAACTACGCCGAGTTTTTTACAGAGCCCTTGTATTGGCGGACCTTTTCGCGCACCGCCATTATGTCGATTATGGCAACCACCCTAACCTTGCTGATCGGTTTTCCGATTGCGTATTACATTGCAAAAATGATGCGTGGGCGCATGAAAAGTTTGTTGTTCCTGTTGTGTTTGATTCCATTTTGGGTCAGCGAATTGGTGCGCACTTTTGGCTGGATGATTCTGTTGCGCGAAAGCGGCGTGTTTTCGAACCTGTTGCAATGGACCGGCATGGCCTCTGGCCCGGTCGAGATGTTATACAACGATGCCACCGTTATGGTCGGGCTGGTTTATACATCTATGCTGTTCATGGTGGTGCCGTTGGTCAGCACGTTAGACAGCCTTGACGACAGTTTGGTCGAGGCCGGATATGATCTGGGCGGCAATGCTTTTGCGGTGCTCCGCCAAATTATTATTCCCCACGCCATGCCGGGTATTATTTCCGGGTGCATCGTTGTGTTTATGTTGACGCTGGGAAATTACCTAACCCCGGTCTTGTTGGGGGGGAAAAACAGTTTGTGGTTTACGGAAATGATCTACACCCAATTCATCACCCGCTTTAACTGGGAACTGGGCGCGGCCTTTGGATTTTTACTGCTGGGTCTATCGTCTTTAATCGTTTGGTCGGGCCTGAAACTGTCCCGCCAGACTTTGACAAATACGATGGGATAGGAAAAACATGATACCTTCCATTCCTCAACCGCGCAGTTTTCGCGTCGCGTACCATGTGTATGTCGGCATATTTTTTGTTTATCTGATGTTGCCATTAATCGTCGTCGGAGTTTTTGCCTTTAACGATTCCATGTTCCCGTCCCTGCCGTGGGGGGGCTTTACGCTGGATTGGTTTATGAATGACAACCCTAAGCGCGTCGGATTATTTCAAGACAAACGCTTGCTCAGCAGCATCGGCACATCGTTTTATGTGGCGTGTTGGGTCACGGTTTTGTCTGTGCTGGTTGGCCTCAGCAATGCCTTTTTGTTTGAACGTCAGAACTTCCCCTTTAAAAATGTTTTGTATATGTTCATGCTGTTGCCGCTGATTATTCCCGGTGTGATTTTGGGCATTTCAATTTTGATGTTTTCCAGCACATTGGCCAATTGGATCGAGCTGAATTTAGGTCTGGATTTTGAATTTTTAAGGCCCAGCACATTTTTGGTCGTGATGGGGCAGTTTTCGTTTATCGCCACGATCACCACGCTGATCATTGCGGCACGTCTGCGCAAATTTGATTTAACCTTAGAAGAAGCCGCGCAAAATCTCGGTGCGTCTAAATTGACCGCGGTGTGGACCATTACAATCCCTTTTTTAAAACCAGCCCTAGTCGGGTCGATGATTGTTTCGTTTTTGATGTCGTTTGAAAATTTCAACACCACATTAATGCTGGTGGGTTCAGATCAACCCTTGACCATCGCCATGTACGGACGTCTGCGCGAAGGCTCAACACCGGAACTTAATGCGCTTGCTTTGTTGCTGATGGCGGTTTCCGGAACGATGGCTTTGATGAGCGTCTTTGTCCAACGCGATAAGACTTAGACCATGTCTCTTTACCTGCCCAAGATTATTGCCCACCGTGGCGCTTCTGCCTATGCTCCGGAAAACACCTTGGCGTCTATTCAGTGTGCACTGGATATGGGGGCCAAGGCGATAGAGATCGACGCCACAGTCAGCCAAGACGGCATCGCTATGGTGATGCACGATTTTAACGTTGAACGCACCACAGATGGACAGGGACCGCTAACCTTAAAATCCGCCATGGATATCCAAGCCTTAGATGCGGGCTCAAAATTTAGCGATAAATTTAAGGGCGAAAAGATTCCCAAACTCAGTGAAGTATTGCACATGATCTCAGCCCATGACATCGTGCTCAACATCGAAATCAAGACCACCTTAGGCTGGGAAGAACCCACCGCGCGGGCCGTTGCCCAAACGCTAAAATCCCACGCGAACGTCCAAGACAAAGTTTTCATTTCCTCAATGAGCACGTTGGCGCTGGATGTCTTTCACGACCTATTGCCGGGCCTGCCTAAGGGCGTGATCGTTTATGCCATTCCCGAAAATTGGGCCGAACGCCTGCACCAACACTCCTGCAAAAGCCTGCATTGTTATCACGCCTTTGTCACCGCCGACCTTACCCGCGACTTGCATCAAAAGGGCTATCGCCTTAATGTCTATACGGTAAATGATGCCGCCCACGCCATGGCTCTTTTTGACCTAGGTGTGGATGCGGTGTTTACCGATTATCCCGATAAATTATTGGCGGAATGTTGATTGTGTTTAAAGCCTTGGCTCTTGTTTTTTTGATTGTTACCAGCTCGACCGCTTGGGCGGGTGAAGCAGACGTTGTGGATGCCAAWCTRAACAAAACAAGTTCCGGCACCTATCAAATTTCCGTCAGCGTTTTACATGCCGATTCCGGATGGGATCATTATGCCAATCGTTGGGAAGTATTAGACCAAAACGGTACCGTTTTGGGCACCCGCGTATTGGTGCATCCCCATGAAAATGAACAGCCGTTTACCCGCTCTTTGTCGGGTCTGAAAATTCCCAAAGGCACACCTGAAATTACCATCCGCGCCCATGACTTGGTTCATGGGTTTGGTGGCAAGACCTGGACGCTCTCGCTTCATGACTGATTTTGACGTTATCATCATCGGTGCCGGAGCTGCCGGTTTGATGTGCGCCGGCGAAGCCCACAAACGGGGGCGTCGGGTTTTGATCTTAGATCATGCCCTAAAGGTGGGCGAAAAAATTCGCATTTCTGGTGGCGGCCGTGCGAACTTTTCTAACCTGCATATGACGGCTGCAAATTACCTATCCAACAATCCCCGCTTTTGCGTGTCGGCCTTAAAACGCTATGATCAGCATGATTTTATTCGCCTCATTGAACGCTATAATATTGCCTATCATGAACGCGAACACGGGCAATTGTTTTGCGATGGCTCAGCCACACAAATCATCGATATGCTGTTAGAAGAATGCCGCGGTGCGCGCATCCAGACCGAAACAACGGTTCTGGACGTCGACAAAAAAGAAGATATCTTTACCGTTTCAACCAACCGTGGCCCGATGACCAGTTCGGCCGTCGTGGTCGCCACGGGTGGGCCGTCGATCCCCAAAATGGGGTCCAGCGGTTTTGCCTACGACGTTGCTAAATCCTTTGACTTAAACGTCGTTGAACCGCGTCCGGGTTTGGTGCCGCTTACGTTTGATCTAGAAATTTTAGAAAAGCTTGATGGCCTTTCCGGCGTATCGTTAGACGCCACCGTAAAATTGGGCAAGGTGAAGTTTCACGAAGCTCTGTTGTTCACGCACCGAGGTCTCAGTGGCCCGGTGATTTTGCAAATTTCTTCGTATTGGCGCGAAGGTGATACGCTGAGCATCAATTTGCTGCCGGGGACAAATGTCTTTGACCATTTAAGCCAAGCAAAAATCAGCCAACCCAAAAAAGACGTGCGCACGGTTTTAGCGCAAATTCTGCCCAAAAGTTTAGCCACCAAAATGGTCGATTGGACGGAGTGCAATGGCCGTTTGTGTGAGACTTCTGACAAGGCCCTGCGAAAACTTTCTGACCACGTCAACGCCTGGCAAGTGACCCCCAATGGATCAGAGGGACTTCGCACCGCCGAAGTCATGGTCGGTGGCGTGGATACCAAGGAACTGTCGTCCAAAACCATGGAAACAAATACCATCCCCGGTCTATATTTTATCGGCGAAGGCGTTGATGTCACCGGACACCTGGGCGGTTTTAATTTCCAATGGGCGTGGGCATCGGGTCAGGCCTGTGGAAAAGTGGTTTAAACAAGCACGCGCTCTTTGGGCAGCGTGAATTTGACCGTAGTGCCTTTGCCCAGTTCACTTTCGATGCTAAGCGTTCCGCCATGCAACTCGACCAAACCTTTGGTCAGCGGCAACCCCAGTCCGGTGCCTTCGTTTGCTCGATTTAACCCACTATCCACCTGACCGAACGGGCTCATGGCTTTGGCGAGRCCCTGTTCATCCATGCCRATGCCGTTGTCYTGWATACTTAAACAAAAAGACCCATCYRWWTYRWKCTKTTGGYGCACCACSACTTYGCCATGKTSYGSTGTAAAYTTCACCGCGTTGCTGAGCAAGTTCAATAAAATTTGTTTGACGCGGCGTGGATCAACATGCACTTTCAAGTCTTCAAATCCGTCCAAGCACGTGATCAAAACCTTACCTTTTTCGGCACGTGGATTAATCAAGCGCATGGCGGCAACGATCAAGTCGTTCAAATTAACCTTTTCATCATGCAAGTCCAAGGCTTTGCCTTCCATCGCGGATACATCCAAAATATCGTTGATCAATTCCAATAAATGCAAACCAGAATCATGAATGTCATTTAAATATTCATGATATTTTTCATTGTCGATGGGGCCGAATATTTCTTCTTTCATGGTCGATGAAAAACCGATGATGGCATTTAAAGGCGTGCGCAATTCGTGGCTGGTGTTCGCCATCAAATGGGACTTTGCTTGGTTTGCAATTTCCGCATGTTCCTTGGCTTCTATCATTTCCTGTTCTGCGATCTTGCGTTTGGTGATGTCTTCGTGGGAAGCAAAAAAATGGGTAATTTTGCCTTCGGCCGACAAGATCGGTGCAATCATCGCATTGGCCCAAAAGGTCTCACCATTTTTACAACGGTCTTCGAGTTCCCCCCGCCACACTTCACCCGATTTTATGGTGTTCCATAATTCTGTATAAAGAGTCTTTGGCGTCTGTCTAGATTGTAAAATATTTGGGTTTTTACCCAACACCTCTTCCGAAGAATAGCCCGAAACCTCAAAGAATTTTTGGTTGGCATATTCAATAATGCCATTGGTATCGGTGATGAACATCATCGATGGACTTTGCTCAACGGCTTGGCTGAGTTTACGTAAATCTTGGGTGCGTTCTTCGACCAAGCGTTCCAAATTGTCCCGACTGTCTTTGACCTCTTTACCCATTTGAATAAAGATCGTCAGGAAATAATATACCGCCAACATATACGCAATCACGCGCAAAATATGCCACAACCACCATGGTGAATCCCAAAGCTCGGAAAATTCAAACAACAACCCGGCAATGCCAAACAAAAAGGCATGGGTCGAAAAAATTGTTTTATCGGTTCTGTTGACCTCTGGCTGACCCAAAACAAGATAAGCCGCCGCTCCTAAAAATCCAATGCCCCCGATAATATTCAGGCCGTGGGCAACCAGCGTAAATTGACCGTCAATCACCATTACTGGCAAACTTTGAGGAAATCCTAGCGAGGCAAAACCAGTTAGCACCGACACCGAAAAAACATAAAAAGGCAGAACATCCGCCATCGGATGACTTGAAATGCGTCTGGGCAACCAGATCATGATGAAAAACAGGCCGCCGACAAAGGTCGCAACACTATGCAACCATACGAACACTTCCCCCACGTTCAAAATGGCATGAAATCCATCCAAAACGCCCATGCTGATCAGGCCACAGGCAATCCAAACATACCCCGGATGCAATTTTCCGGCTGATCGCATCAACATCACAAGTGTTGCAATGATCAGGGCCGCAAAGGCCCCTAAACCTTCGACAACTGCATGAAAAGTCACATAATCCCAGCGCCAATCCGGGATCGTTTGGGTCAAAGCATATCCCCCAACGATGGGCAGCACGCCGCCAAAAACAAACATGATCAATAATGGAGATGTTAAAAAGTTCTTCAATTTTAATCCTCAAATACTAGATATTGTAAAACAGTAAATCATGTTCAAGGGTATGTAGAAAAAAAAGGGCCACCCCAAGGCAGCCCTTTTTATCACTATGGCTGCGGTTTACCCCCGCAATTCGCCACCTGTGGCCTTCAGGACCGCCGCTTTGACCTTGGCGGTCACGGCTTCGATGTCATCGTCGGTGAGAGTCTTTTCAACCGGTTGAAGGGTCACTTCAATGGCGACCGATTTTTTGCCTTCGCCGACATTTGCGCCTTCAAAAACATCAAAAACACGTACCGTATTAATCAGGTCTTTAGCGGCTCCGGTTGCCGCACGGACAATTTTCTGCACGTCAACATTTTGGTCAACCACAAACGCAAAATCACGATCCAACGGTTGGAAAGAGGACATTTTCACCAAAGGCCGGGCTTGGCTGGCTTTGTTTTTTTGTTTGGGTAAATTATCCAAAAACACTTCAAAGGCCGCAATCGGTCCCTTAACATCCATCTTTTTCAAAACACCCGGATGCACTTCGCCAAAATTTGCCAAAATGTTTTTGGGGCCAAGACGCAAGGTGCCGGACCGTCCGGGGTGATACCAATCTGGACCACCTTCAAAGACCAACAGGTTTGCCGTTGGCGCGCCCGCAGCCTTTAAGGCGGCCAACGCATCGGCCTTGGCATCAAACACATCAACCTTGCGATCTTTGCCCATCCAGTTGCGGACATCAGCTTGACCCGATCGTGCGCCCGATGCCACAACCATTTGCGCGTCGGCTGTATCCCCCGAAAACTGAGGACCAACTTCGAACAACGCCCCATCACGGTGCCCATGGGCATCGTTGCGGCCAATCGCCGCAATCAGATTCGGCAAGATGCTGGGCCGCATGACGTCTAAATCAGCGGAAATGGGATTGGACAATTGCAAGCTTTCAGGAGCCCCGCCAAACAATTCGGCCTGAGCCTTGGGCAAAAACGAATAGGTGACGGCTTCGACTAAACCACGCGCCGCCAAAGTCCGGCGAACCTTGCGACGTTTTTGCATTTGCGGTGTCAGGCTTGAAGACGGCAAACTGTCGGGCCGTTCCAACGACACATGCGGAATGTTGTGATAACCGTTTACGCGGACAATTTCTTCGACCAAGCACGCTTCGCCAACCATATCGCCCCGCCAAGCGGGAACATCAACGGACCATTTTTCGGCAGATCCTTTGTTCACAACAAAGCCCAGCACGGTAAGAATGCGTTCCATTTCAGCTTCGGCGACTTCAACACCGGTCAGGCCTTGAACACGGCTTGGTCGGAATTCTATGGCTCGTTTCCAGTCGGGACCATGACCTGCGACGATGGTGTTAGAAGGTTCACCTCCGCACAACTCCATAATCAAACGCGTGGCATTTTCACAGCCATCAATGGCCAGATCATTATCAATGCCCCGTTCAAAACGATAACGGGCATCGCTCATGACATTAAGTTTGCGACCTGTTGCGGCGGTGCGCACGGGGTCAAAAATCGCGGATTCAACAAACACATTTACGGTATCTTCGGTACACCCTGTTGCCTCGCCACCCATTACACCAGCAATCGCTTCGGCTTTAATATCATCGGCGATCACACACATGGTTTCATCAAGTTTGTATTCTTTACCGTCCAACGCCAGAATTTTTTCACCCGATTTTGCCAAACGCGCGGTGATGTTGCCCGTCACTTTATCGGCATCAAAGACGTGCAACGGACGCCCCAAATCGAACGTTGAATAATTGGTGATGTCGACCAAAGCCGAAATCGGATTTGCGCCAATGGCGTTCAAACGATCTTGCATCCATTTTGGTGAAGGCCCGTTTTTCACACCGCGAATCAAACGTCCCGCAAATTGTGAACACGCGTCCAAAGCATCCTCTGGGAAATCTAGTTTTACATCAATGGGGCTATCAAACGTGCCTGCAATGGCTTTGATGTTCAAAGGCTTCAATGTCCCCAAACCACTGGCAGCCAAGTCCCGCGCAATGCCGCGCACGCCCAAGCAGTCACCCCGGTTTGGCGTAATGGCAATTTCGATCACCGGATCACCAAGCCCCATGACGTCAACGGCACGGGCACCGACTTGGACGTCAGCGTCCAACTCAACAATGCCATCGTGTTCGTCACTGATGCACATTTCACGTTCCGACAGCATCATACCATTGGAATCAACGCCGCGAATGGTCGCCGCCCCCAAGGTGAAATCCAGACCCGGAATATACATGCCAGCCCCGCCAAAAACACCCTTAAGGCCCTTTTTCGCGTTGGGTGCACCGCATACGACCTGAAACTGCTCGGTACCGTTATCAACGGTCAGGACTTGCAATTTGTCGGCGTCTGGATGCTTTTCGGCGGTCAAGATTTCGCCGATCACAAATTCTTCCAATCCCTGAGAGCGATCTTCGATACCTTCGACTTCCAAACCCAACATGGTCAGGCGTTCGGAAACTTCGGTCAATGTGGCGTCGGTATCTAGGTGGTCTTTTAACCAATTTAAAGTGAACTTCATGGGTTTAATCCTCCGACCATGGATGGCACATCCAAGGCGCTAAATCCGTAATGACGCAACCACCGCAGATCGGATTCATAGAATGTGCGCAGATCGGGGATGCCATATTTCAACATGGCGATGCGTTCGATYCCSACMCCAAAGGCAAAGCCCTGATAYTCRGTYGAATCGATGCCACAGTTTTCCAARACCTTTGGATTRACCATGCCRCARCCCAARATTTCCARCCAAGAATCACCATGGCCRATKYKAAATTCTCCRCCTTCGCGCGTGCARCCAATRTCGACTTCGGCGGACGGTTCGGTGAATGGGAAATAACTGGGGCGAAAACGCACGGGCAAATCATCCACACCAAAATAAGCGCGGCAAAATTCAATCAAGGTGCCTTTTAAGTGACCCATGTGAACGGTTTTATCAACCACCAAGCCTTCGACCTGATGAAACATCGGGGAATGGGTCGCGTCATAATCACAACGGTAGGTGCGACCCGGGGCAATAACGCGAAACGGTGGTTTGCCGGCCATCATGGTGCGAATTTGTACGGGTGATGTGTGGGTGCGCAAAACCTTGCGGCCGTGTTCTCCGGTGCCGGGCAAATAAAAGGTGTCGTGTTCTTGGCGTGCGGGGTGGTCGTCGGGAATATTCAAGGCGCCAAAGTTATACCAGTCGTCTTCGATYTCCGGACCTTCGGCCACTTGGAAGCCCATTTCGCCCAAGATTGAAACCACTTCTTCGATGGTTTGGCTGATGGGGTGAATAGAGCCCTCTGATTCGGGTCGGGTCGGCAACGACACATCGATTTTTTCGCTCAGTAATTTTGCGTTGAGTTCGGCATCGGCCATGTCCGCTTGTTTGGCTTCAATGGCTTTAGCAACTTCGCCTTTAAGAATGTTCAACGCTTGCCCCGTGGTTTTACGGTCTTCGGGACTAAGCTTGCCCAGCGTTTTCATTTGAGCAGTGATCAAACCTTTTTTACCAAGCGCTTTAACACGCACATCATCAAGGGCCGAAAGCGTAGTGGCGGCTTCGACTTCAGCTAAAAGGTCTGCTTTTAATGTTTCCGTGTCCGACACGATAAAGTCCTTTTCATAAAAAAAGGGGCCAGCGTCTGGCGCTAGCCCCTCTCAAATAACTCAGATCAGTTTTTAAAGTTTGATCCGGTTTTTTACTTAGCGAGAGCGGCCTGAGCCTGTTCCACTAAGCTTGCAAATGCTGCGGGTTCGCGTACAGCAAGATCAGCCAGAACCTTACGGTCCAATTCGATGCCAGCTTTTGACAAGCCGTTCATGAACGTTGAATATTTCATATCGTTCAAACGGGCTGCAGCGTTGATGCGTTGAATCCACAATTTGCGAAATTCGCGTTTTTTGGCACGACGGTCACGGTAAGCATATTGCATACCTTTTTCGACGCGTTGAATGGCAATGCGGAAGGTGTTTTTATTACGACCGCGATAGCCTTTGGCAGCGGTAGTGATTTTTTTATGGCGGGCGTGTTTTGTGACGCCGCGTTTTACTCTGGACATATTTTAAACTCCGTCTCTGACGCTATTTAGCGTACGGCATGTAAGATTTTACGATACGTGCATCTTGTGCACACAAAAGCATGGTACCCCGTGCTTTACGCTTCATTTTTTGAGAGCGTCGACGCAACATGTGCTGCGTGCAGGCTGCGCCCGCACGAACTTTACCGCTTGCGGTGAGACGAAAACGCTTTTTGGCGCTTGATTTGGTCTTCAGCTTGGGCATTTCGCTATTCCTTATTCTAWRGRRYCWGNWMRGCWRAAGTYKWMAGRYCGGTTGGCTTCATCAGTRAYCAGGCATGCCCTGCCATRYYACYGGAGAACGCGCGTTATAGAACCAAAACTAAGCGAATGCAAGGGGGGAATGCCTCTTTTAGAGCAAAAACAGCCCTTCTTAGCCTTTAGGGCTTAAGTCTGCCCAAAAAAGCTAAAAAGGGCCGAAAACTTATCGGCCATATTCCTTTTTTGTAAGGATGTAAATATACAAAATGACCTGGTTTATTCATTTGTCTGCTCAACCTAAAAATTGGAAATTAAGCACAGTTCATCAGCCTAACCCTAAAACAAAGGATAAAGACCATGTCTCCTATAGCTCGGATCACAAGCCCAATTGGTGTGTTATTGATTTTAGGATCGGCTCTTTTATTGAAAAATTTTGCACCCGTCATGGACTTCATTTTCAATTTTTTCGCTTAATTCCCGGCATTAGCGCAAATTTACGAGCCTGACAACGAAAAAAGCAATGCGCTATCCCCTTGCCCCTTTAACCACTTTGTTTGTATGGTTACTGCATTCTTGATGTAGGGGGTAACTCATGAAACGTAAATTATTCAGATTAGCAACTTTATCATTTTTAAGTTTATTCGTCGTTTTGACACACGGCGCGCCCGCTGCGGCTCAAGCCCGCTCAAGTCTTGCCCCGCCTATTCCACGCTCTGCCGGCTATACGTCCGCGTTTGAGAAAATTCATACCCAACCGGCCAGCAAGAACAAACTCATTATCAAAGACCTGCAGTCTAAAATGGCCGAGATGCCGCCACCTTATATTTTCGAGCTGGCGCGCCGCACTTATGATACGGACCCCAAGGAAGGTTTGATCTTGTTTTGGTTGGCCACCTTGCGCGCCCACACCGATGCCGCAAAATGCTCAGACATATCAGTTTTGCAGGGCCTAAAACATTGGAATAAGCTTGTGCCGCGCATTGTTAAGGTTCTGAAAACGTATCCAAAATCATCCCAGCGGGCGAAGTTGATTGCCATCGAGCGGGACAAAGCCTTTTTAACAGACACCTCGCCCAGATGGATTTGTTTTTCGGGAAGGGCCGCCGCGCGCGCCAAGGCCGAAAATCGTAAATATGAATTTTGGCATAAACCGACAAGCGAATGGCGGGCCTTGCGCAAACAAACCCGATTAAACATGACCAAGTCAGCCAACAAGAAATAATCTGGCCCAGACAAAAGAACCCTGCCGTTTCCAGCAGGGNKTTTTTTGTYTTTAAAAGYACRAACAGGCTTAYTTKGGCGCWAGRACCATGGTCATCATGCGACCTTCGGACTTTGGCATTTGTTCGACTTTGGTTTCTTCAGCCAATTCRTCRCGCATGCGCACCAGAACTTTAAGGCCCAAATCTTGGTGAGCCATTTCMCGTCCGCGAAAACGRATGGTGACTTTGACTTTRTCGCCATTGGCCAAGAATTTACGRGCGTTGCGCATTTTGACTTCATAATCATGAATATCAATGCTGGGACGCATCTTGATTTCTTTAATCGCGACGATCTTTTGCTTTTTCTTCGCCTCGTTTTTCTTTTTTTGCTCGATGTACTTGTATTTACCGTAATCGAGAATTTTACAAACGGGCGGGTCCGCATTGGGGGAAACTTCGACCAAATCCAGGCCATAGTCAGCGGCAATATTAATGGCTTCGGCAGTTGGTTTTACGCCAAGCATTTCAGCATCKGGKCCGACAACRCGGACTTCGGTGGCTTCAATACGTTCATTCACGCGCGGACCAGAAATGGTCGGCTTTTTGTTAAATGGTGGTCGGGCGATGGCCCTTCTCCTTCAATTGTGCGCTTCCGAAAAACGCTTAAAATGGTTCAAAATTGTTGTATCAGGCTCAATTTCCGGCAAGTGGGCCTTTAGCTTCTGCACAGAGGATATCAATGGATTCTTTTAGCGCAAGGATTTCTTGATCCTTTCCGCCCAATCGACGCATGGCAACCTTGCCTTCGTCGGCTTCGCGTTTGCCAACCACCAAGATGATCGGCACCTTTTTATGGCTGTGATCGCGAATTTTGTAGTTAATTTTTTCGTTGCGAACATCCAATTCAGCCCGGATTCCCGCGCTTTTCAGGGCGGCAAAGACTTCTTCGGCGTACGCATCGGCATCTGATGTAATGGTTGTCACCACGGCCTGAACCGGTGCCAACCACAACGGCATACGGCCCGCATAATGTTCAATTAAAATTCCGGTAAAGCGTTCTAATGAGCCAAATAACGCCCGGTGCAACATCACGGGACGGACTTTTTCGCCCGCTTCATCGATATAATGCACATCTAAACGTTCCGGCAGGTTCATATCGACCTGCAAAGTTCCGCATTGCCAATCGCGACCAATGGCGTCGCGCAACACAAATTCAAGCTTGGGACCATAAAACGCACCCTCGCCCGGATTGTAAGAATATGGATAGGCTGATTTGTCCAACGCACCGCGCAGAGCCGTTTCTAAAACATCCCAAACCGCGTTTGTGCCGAGACGTTTTTCAGGACGGTCCGCAAATTTAATGCGCACGTCTTCAAAACCAAAGTCTTTATAGATATCCATCACCAAAGCGATAATGGTTTCGCATTCTTCTTGCAATTGGTCGGTGGTACAAAAAATGTGCGCATCGTCCTGGGTGAATTCACGCACCCGCATGATGCCGTGCAACGCGCCCGAAGGTTCATACCGATTAACCTTGCCAAATTCGGCGATGCGCCGGGGCAGGTCTTTATAACTGGTCATGCCTTGTTTATAGACCAAGATGCCACCGGGGCAGTTCATCGGTTTTAAGGCAAAGACACGGTCATCTTCGGTTTTTGTCGTAAACATGTTTTCACGGAAATTTTCCCAGTGACCAGACGCTTCCCACAGCCCGCGATCCATGACGGTCGGTGTGGAAATTTCCACATAACCCGCATCGTCTTGGCGTTTGCGCATGTAATTGATAAGGTTTTGAAACATCGTCCAGCCCTTGGCATGCCAAAAGACCGCGCCGGGGGCTTCTTCTTGGAAATGGAACAGGTCCATTTCACGGGCCAAACGGCGATGATCGCGCTTTTCGGCTTCTTCCAACATGTGCAGGTAAGCTTTAAGTTGCTTTTTATCCGCCCATGCGGTGCCGTAAATGCGTTGCAACATTTCGTTTTTGGAATCACCGCGCCAATAGGCTCCGGCCAATTTCATCAATTTAAACGATTTACCCAATTTGCCCGTGGACGGCAAGTGTGGTCCCCGGCAAAGATCAATGAAATCGCCTTGACGATACAAGGTGATGTCTTGGTCTTCGGGAATGGATTCAATGATTTGCGCTTTGTAGTGTTCGCCTTGTTCTTTGAAAAAATTAATGGCGTCGGACCGGGTCCACACTTCACGCACGATCTCTTCGTTGCGCTGAACAATTTCGTGCATACGCTTTTCGATCTTTTCCAGATCTTCCGGCACAAAGGCCTCGGGCCGGGCAAAGTCGTAATAAAAGCCGTTTTCGATGGACGGACCGATGGTCACTTGCGTTTCGGGATACAGCTCTTTCACCGCTTCGGCCATGATGTGCGCCGCATCGTGACGCAGAACGTCTAAGGCTTCTTCGTCTTTTCCGGTGAGAATCGCAAAGGCTGAATCCTCGCTAATCGGCAACGTTAGGTCACAGACTTCGCCATTAATTTTCACCGCCAACGCCGCTTTGGCAAGGCCGGGGCCGATATCAGCCGCAACTTGGGCACCTGTAACGGGGCCTTCATATTCGCGTTTGGAACCATCGGGGAGCGTTAACGTAACCATAAAAACTGAGCCTTCAATAAAATACAGTGGACGGGGGGAATTTAAGGGGATTCAGCCCCCTGTCAAGGACTCTTGAACTTTAGCCCAAACTTCAGGTTCTGCAAGGGTTTTAAGAGTCTCTTTGCGGATGATTTTTACGGCCTTGCCGCGTTGTGCGCACAAGTCTGGATTGCTGTCATGGGAATACAAAACGACGCACGGGCAATTCACCGCTGCAATCAAGTGCATGGGCCCCGTATCGTTGCCCACCGCGACCGCCGCATTTTGCGCCAAAGTGGCAATGTCGATAAAGTCGGTTTTGCCGCCCAAGTTCACGGTGCCGGGGGCTTCGTGTTTGATCACCTGTAAAATCCCCAATTCGGCCCCGGCCCCTAATAAAACCGGGGTGATGCCTTCGGACAGCATATGATTGGCGAGTTCTGTATAGCCCGCTTCGGGCCAACGCTTGGCCGGGCGATGCGGTGCGCCGCCGGGAACCAATACCGCATAAGGACGAGGCAAATCAAAACGATCCACATCAGATTTTGCCCATAAAAAGTCTGGGGCCTGAACGTCAGAAATCCCCGCCATGTTCAGCTGTTCTTTTTGCCGTTCCAAAGTATGCATTAAGTTACGGTCCGGATTGGCGTGGGGATGAGAACACCCCTTCGCAATGCCCGACCATTCCGGGCCAGAGCCTAAAATTTTGTAATAAAAACCAGATCGATCAGACGTTTGCAAGTCATAGACCCGGTCAAAATGACCAGATTTTAACTGTTTACGCAGAGCTTTAATCCGCCCCAGTTGCCAGGCTTTCGGCCGAAACTCGTCAATCCAGACTTCATCAAAAAGGTTGGCCGCTTTGGCAAAGTCCACATAAGGCGCCGACGTTAGCAAAACCAGATGCGCGTTTTTATGATGTTTGCGAATGGCCGCCATGGGGCCTAAGGCCTGCACAAAATCACCCAGCGCAGCCAGTTTGATAATTAAGATGCGATCCGCAGTTTTGTCAGCCACGTTCTGCCAGAACCTCTTCGTAAACTTTAAGCGTTTTATTGCACATGGCGGTTTTTGAGAAGTTTTTTTGCACGCTGGCCACGCACCGTTCGGCATAAGCTTGGCGAGCCTCTTCGTCCAAGCTCAAGGCTTCGCTTAGGGCTTGGGCCAAAGCATCTTTGTCACTTGGCGGCACCAACCACCCGGTTTTACCCGGCTCGATGGTTTCACACGCGCCACCATGATTGGGGGCCACGATCAATCGACCCAAGGCTTGGGCCTCAACCACCACACGGCCAAAGGCTTCGGGGTCGGTGCTGGCGGACACCACAATGTCGGACATCATATACGCGGTTGGCATGTCGTCACAATGATCAACGATGCGCACAACGCTGCTCAGATTATGATGCGCGATCAGGCGTTCCAATTCCTTGCGATACCCAGATCGACCTTGGTCTGATCCCACCAAAACACAGCGAATATCGGTGCGGCCCAGTTTAGCGATGGCTTCGATAAACACCGTCTGGCCTTTCCACCGGGTTAACCGTCCGGGTAACATGATCACCGGGCAACCGTCTTCCAAACGCCATTCGTTGGACAGCTTAATGACCCGTTCGGAACTGACTTTGGATTGATTAAAACTATCCAAATCGACACCACGATGAATGATGCGAATGCTTTCGGCTTGGGCCCCGTAGAACTGTTTCAGATGCCCCGCGATAAAGGCCGAAATCGCAATAATCCGCACGCCCTTGGTCATCACCGAATTATAGGTCTGTTTCAAAAAACCCTTGGCTCCATAGGTGCCGTGAAAGGTGGTGATAAAGGGAATGYCCAAACGTTTGCAGGCAAAATAAGCGCTCCACGCTGGWGCSCGYGAYCGCGCATGCACCAACGTTACGTTTTGTTCGCGCATTAATTTTTCCAAACGGCCAATATTGGCGTACATGACAAACGGATTTTTTGAATGAATGGGCAATTGGAAATGTTCGGCCCCGGCCCGCTGCAATTGATACACGCGTTCTCCGCCATTGCTGGCCACCAAAGACCGCCAACCATAGTCCGTAATGGCACCAGCGACTTCGACCGTGCCGCGTTCAACACCACCGCTGCCGCCCAAGGCGGGCAGAACTTGCAAAATCGTTACCGACGGAGACGCTGTCGAGCCCGTCTCGGATTCAGCCTGACGTTTTGCCAAAGTCTTAAAAGTGTTATGGTTTCGCACTATTTTCAATTGTCCCAGATTCGCCGCATTAGAAAGCCTCCAGATTATGCCGTCTTTTTCACAAAAGAAACAGCCTCAAATCTTGAACACTTCAAAGGGTGTAGATATCGCTTACCACGCCTTACAGGGCAAGTCACCCGGTGTGATTTTTCTGGGCGGTTTCCATTCCGATATGGACGGCACCAAAGCCGTCGCCTTGGATCAATGGTGCCAAGACAATGGCCGCGCTTTTTTACGTTTTGATTATTCAGGCCACGGCGCATCATCGGGGCAATTTGAAGACGGATGCATTGGCGATTGGGCYATTGATGCACTTTCCGCCTTAGACCACCTGACCCAAGGCCCGCAGGTCTTGGTCGGCAGTTCCATGGGCGGCTGGATCAGTTTGCTGGTGGCACACGCAAGGCCTGAACGCATTGTCGGACTGTTGGGCGTGGCCGCCGCCCCCGATTTCACCGAAGACCTAATGTGGTCTGACTTAAACGCGGCCCAGCGGGCTGAGCTCAACGCCAAAGGCAAAGTCTGTTTGCCGTGCGATTATGATCCGGGTGAGCCCTATGTCATCACCAAAAAACTCATTGAAGACGGTAAAAATAATTTGCTTTTGCGCGGCCCCTTAAACATCAATATTCCGGTGCGCCTGATCCAAGGAATGCAAGACGCCGATGTGCCGTGGAAAACCGCACTCAAACTCCAAGACGTACTTACTTCGGGCGATGTCGAAATTCAATTTGTAAAAAATGGCGATCATCGCTTGTCAGAAGCAAAAGATTTGCTACGTTTAACGCGAACCCTTGATCATTTGCTGAAAGATGTTGAAAACGCATGAGCCCTATTATTCAAAAACTGGTCCAAGGTTTTAATGATTTTCGAAATCGCTATTTCAGCGAACGTCAAAGTTTATACACGCGTCTGGTCAAAGAAGGGCAAAAACCCAAAATAGCCATCATCGCCTGTGCCGATTCTCGGGTTGACCCGGCAATTGTCTTGCAAGTCGAACCGGGCGATATTTTTTCGATCCGCAACGTGGCTAATTTGGTCCCTCCTTATGAAGAAGACGACGACAAGGCCTATCATGGTACGTCCGCTGCGGTGGAATTTGCCGTGACTCAATTGGGCGTAGATCATGTTGTGGTCTTTGGTCATGCATATTGTGCGGGCATTCAAAGCATGATCGATGGTCAAGAAGGTGCCCCACAAAAAGATCGCTTTGTGCATCTGTGGACTTCAATTGCGGCCAAGGCTTATACCCGCGCGCAAGCCGAAAAGCCCGGTGCCAAAGGTGAAGACCTGGCCCGATGTTGCGAAAAACATGCGGTGCTGGTGTCGCTGGAAAACTTGCGCACCTTCCCGTTCATCAAAGACAGGTTGGAGGCCGGAACCTTAGAAATTCACGGCTGGTATTTGGATATCGCCAAGGGTGAACTGTCCAGTTACGACGCCGAGTCTAAGACTTTTCAGCCTTTAAAATCGCTGTAAGGCCGCTTTTGTAATCTGGATATTTCAAGACCACACCCAGCTTGTCCTTAATCTTATCGTTCACAATCAAACGATTATCAGCCCAGAAGCTTTGCGCCATCGGCGACATGGCGTTAAAGGCGTCCGCAAACGGGACCTTATCCGGAACCGGCTCGCCCAACACTTCACAGGCATAAGCAATCACATCGGACGGCAAGGCGGGTTCGTCGTCGCACACGTTGTAAACGCCATGGGCATTCAATTGTGCCATAGAGGTTTCTAAAATATTGGCAATATCATCCACATGAATGCGCGAAAAGAAATGATCGGGCTTGTCGATACATTGCGCCCGGCCCGCCCGGATTTTATTAAATGGGCTACGACCGGGGCCATAAATACCGGCTAAGCGCCACACGAACAAAGCCAATTGAGTTCTCGCCGCAAAATTTTGCCAACGGGTTTCGGCGAGGCCGCGAAAGCGGGAGCGTTCTTGGGTGGGCAACAACCTAGATGTTTCCATCACCGGCTTCCCGTCCGTATTGCCATAAACACCAACGGTCGACAAATAGCTTATCCAAACAATATGGGCCGCATGACGGGCAAGGTCTTCGCCATGAATATCCAAAACGGGACACCCCGCCGCATCGGGCGGAATCGAAATCAGCACGTGTGTAACGTCTTTAAAAATATCATCAAAATCGACTAAAGGCAGATTGCGATCAAACGCAAAAGTATCCGGTTGTGGATCATCGCCCGGACGATGGGTGCCTGAAACCTGCCAGCCTTTTTGCTTTAAATTTTCAGCCAAAACGGTCGCCGAATAGCCAAGACCAAAGCAAAACAGATGAGGTTGAGAAAAAGACATATTGTTGAACACTTGCATTATTGTTTAAGGACAGCAAATGTAGCGGTCATGATACGCATCGCACAAGTCCTGTTCGCAACTTTCCTGACCTTTAGCGGTTCCGCTTGGGCACAAGATGTCGTTCAAGCGGATCGTGATCACTATGAGGACTGTATGGTTTTGGCCAAATCTCACCCCAAGGATGCCTTGGAAAATGCCAAGGTTTGGTTGCGGGTGGGCGGTGGATTTGCGGCCCGACATTGTGGCCTTGCGGCGTTGATGACCTTAAAACTTTATGACGAAGCCGCCCAAGGCTTTGCACGATTGGGCCAAGAATTTGAAGGCAATGACGCCGTAAAAACCAGCCTGTTCATCCAAAGTGCCAAGGCTTGGTTGGGGGCAAACAAGCCGGAATTGGCCCGCCAAAACGCCGCAGCGGCCTTAACCATAGAGCCGGAAAATGCCGAAGCCTTGCTAAACCGGGCAAAGGCTTTCAGCCTGTTGGGGAAATTCTGGGAAGCCGCAGACGATTTTACGCGGGTCCTGTATCACAACCCGGACAGCACCGACATTTTGATTCTGCGCGGATTGGCCTACCGTCAAATAGGGGCCGGAGAATTGGCCTTGGAAGACTTCCGGCGCGCGCTCAGCTTTGAGCCTGAAAACACAGAAGCTCAAACCTATCTAGACGCGCAACAATAACCTTAAAAATCTAAATCATGATAATGTTTGGGCGGCGGCACGCCGGGGATTAAATCGTGCAATAAATCGCGAAAACTGGGGCGAGATTTAATGCGGGCGTACCAATCTTTGGCAAGCGGGTGGTCATTCCACGGAACATCACCCAAATAATCCACACACGACAAATGCGCGCCCGCAGAAATATCGGCCAGACTGAAACTTTCGCCCGCCAACCACGTGCGCCGTTCCACCAAATAACTGATGTAATCCAAATGTTGATGAATGTTGGTTTTTCCGGCGCGAATGGCCTTGGAATCGGGTGAGCCTAAGCCTAAAAAACGCTTCATGACCTTTTCATTCACCAAATTATCGGTGACTTCAGCGTAAAACTTTTCATCAAACCAGGCACACATACGGCGCACTTCGGCCCGTTCCAAGGGACCGTGGCCTAATAATCTGGGTGCGGCATGCACTTCGTCTAAATATTCAGAAATGATCTGACCACCGGAAATCGCGGTGCCATCTGTTTCGACCAAAACCGGGACTTCTCCGGTCGGGTTCAGGCGTAAAAAGCCTTCGCGCCGTTCCCAGGTTTTTTCAACCTGCAGGTCAAATTCAAGCTTTTTCTCCCCCAAAACAATGCGCACTTTGCGCGAAAAAGGGGACAGCCACAAATGGTAAAGTATCCGCATAAGTTCTTTATACAACACTCCGGCCTGTAAATAACATACGCACTTTGTCAGATAGCTATATTTTTTTTAAGGCACACACATGGCCCTGAGAATGCCGCAATGGCAAAGTAACCTTTGAAGGCAGAACAGCGAATGCCCATATATTACGGGAATCTTTTTTATTTTGGAGACGACATGCACATCAAAATTCGGAAATCTTGGGAACTTGGCGAACAGGATGTCACACCGGAAAAAATCTTCAAGCAACGCCGTAATTTTTTAAAAACGGGTGTCGCCGCCATAGCGGGTGGTTTGGCGGGCGGCTTGCTCAGTAGCCATGCCTTTGCCGCGTGGCCAAAAGCGGGCGATATGTTATCAGGCATCACCAAAACCGACTTTGACCCCGGCATCGATTTGACCCCCTTTGACAAGGTCAGCACCTATAACAATTTTTATGAATTTGGCACCGGCAAGGATGAACCCCTGTATGCGGCCAAAGATTTCCAAACCGAGCCTTGGAAGGTCGAAATTGCCGGGGCGTGCGCCAAGCCCGGACATTATGATTTCGAAGACCTGATCAAACCCCACCCGTTGGAAGAACGCATTTACCGCCATCGTTGCGTGGAAACATGGTCCATGGTGGTGCCATGGATAGGCGTATCCTTAGCCGATGTCATTAAACGGTTGGAGCCCACATCCAAGGCCAAATATGTGGCGTTTGAAACCTTGTTAGACCCGGTCCGCATGCCCGGACAACGCCGCCAGGTTTTGCAATGGCCGTATGTCGAAGGTTTGCGCATGGATGAGGCTATGAATCCTTTGACGATGTTATCGGTGGGTTTGTATGGCCGCACACTGCCCCCCCAAAACGGGGCTCCCTTGCGTTTGGTGGTGCCATGGAAATATGGATTTAAGGGCATTAAATCCATCGTCAAAATCACCTTTACCGAAAACGAACCGCCAACATCTTGGAACCGTTCGGCCCGCCATGAGTACGGATTTTATGCCAATGTGAACCCCGAAGTCTCTCATCCCCGTTGGTCCCAAGCCAAAGAACGCTTGATCGGAGAATTTTTTAAGAAAAAGACTCTGATGTTTAATGGCTATGGTGATGAAGTCGCCGGCCTTTACAAAAACATGGATTTGGCTAAATTCTTTTAGATGATTCCTTATCGTGTCCTTTGGTGGGTCGTTTTTGCCGTCATGGCAATCCCGCTGTTGCAATTGATTGCCTTTGCCTTCACGGGTGGATTGGGCGCGAACCCCATTGAATTTATCAATCGGCATCTGGGCGATTGGGCCTTGCGATCCTTGTTGGTGGCGTTAAGTGCTACGCCTTTGAAAATCCTCTTCGGTTGGACGTGGGCCGTGCGGATGCGGCGCATGTTGGGGCTTTGGGCCTTTGCCTACGTGGCTTTACACATCACCAACTATGTCGCCATTGACCAATTTTTCGATTGGGCGGCGATCGGCACGGATTTAGTCAAACGCACCTATATCACCGTGGGCATGGGTGCGTTCACCATTTTGTTCACGCTGGCCGCAACGTCAAACAAACGCGCCATTAAATATATGGGCGGCAAAGCGTGGATACGCGTGCATAAATATGTGTATGGCGCGGCGATTTTGGGGTGTTGGCATTATTACGCAATGGTCAAGGCCGACGTTTTACCGCCGCTGATTCACATCGCCATTTTGACCGGACTTTTGGGCATTCGGATTTGGCACAATATCAAAACAAAAAAGACTTAAACCGGTTGGGCAGAGCAAATATCGGCCTCGCTCAAGCCCATGCACATGGCAATTCCACTTTTGTGTTGTTTGACAAACTTATGACCCTTCTTCGGCAACGGAATGGCTTGTTTTTTACACGTGGTGATCAGGGCCTCGATCACTTGATGCTCATCCAATTCGGCCTGGATTGGCTTTTTAGGATTGGGGCTGACAAACGTGACCACGATTTGCAAAACGTCTTGATCTGAACGGTCACTTTTCACCATGCTCAGCGTGATACTTTCGGCAGCAGATTGTGCATTCACCATTTTTTTATCGTGCGTATAGTCCTGAAAAGAAGCAAGCAACTCTTCCTCGGAAAAAATCAATTTTCGAACATCAACGGGCATGCTTTACGCTCTCTTTATACCAAACTACTCTTAAACTTATGCTATCCGATTTAACATTAGCAGAAAGTCAGTGAAAAATAAATTATTTAACATCAATGGGCTTCGCCCCAATTTAGACCCAGCCCAACATCGACTTCCAAGGGAACATCTAAATTGGCGGCATTTTCCATGATGGATTTGACCAAGACTTTTGTGGCTTCGGCTTCGTCATCAGGCACCTCAAAAATCAGTTCATCGTGAACCTGCAGCAACATCCGGGCTTTTAAGCCCGCGTCTGCCAAAGCCACCGGAATACGCACCATCGCGCGTTTAATGATGTCTGCCGCCCCGCCTTGGATCGGCGCATTGATCGCGGCGCGTTCAGAAAACCCGCGTTTCATGGGGTTTTTATCGTTGATTCCCGGCACATGGCATTTTCGACCAAACAAGGTGGTGACATAACCGTGCTCGGCCGCATAGGCTTTGGTATCGTCCATAAACTTTCGAATACCCGGAAATTTATCAAAATAAGCTTCGATGTATTCTTTGGCTTCGGTGCGCGATATGTCCAATTGACGGGCCAAACCAAATGCCGAAATACCATAAATGATACCAAAGTTAATGGCCTTGGCATTGCGCCGGACCATCGGGTCCATGCCTTCGATTGGCACCCCAAAAACTTCCGACGCGGTCATGGCATGAATGTCTGCTCCTGAATGAAAGGCCTCTTTCAACGCCCCGATGTCGGCCACATGGGCCAGCAAGCGCAATTCAATTTGCGAATAATCGGCGCTGAGCAACTGATGACCCGGCTCGGCAATAAAGGTGTTGCGGATCTTGCGCCCTTCTTCGGTGCGGATCGGAATGTTTTGCAGGTTGGGATCAGATGACGCCAATCGCCCGGTCGTCGTTGCCGCCATGGAAAAGGACGTATGCACACGCCCCGTGACAGGATTGATTTGTTTGACCAAGGCATCGGTATAGGTGCTTTTCAGCTTCGCCAATTGACGCCATTCCAGCACCAATTTTGGCAAATCATGACCGTCAGCGACCAAGCCTTCCAAGATATCGGCCCCCGTAGAATAAGCCCCGGTTTTGCCTTTTTTACCGCCCTCAATCCCCATTTTATCAAACAGGATTTCGCCCAATTGTTTGGGGCTGGCGATGTTAAAGTCTTCGCCGGCTAAGTCATAAATTTTGATCTGTAATTCGGCCAAGCGTTTGGCAAAATCATCGGACAGGTCTTTCAGTTGGCCGGCGTCGCATTTGATGCCTTGGGCTTCCATTTTAACCAACACCGGAATCAAGGCGCGTTCCAAGGTTTCATAAACCGAAGTCATGCGTTCAGCCGCGATGCGGGGTTTCAGCATTTTATACAGCTTGGCGGTGATGTCGGCGTCTTCGGCGGCGTAATCCAACGCCTTGTCCAGTTCGACATAATCAAACGTCACCTTGGATTTTCCGGTGCCCACCACGTCCTTAAACTTGATGGTTTCAGCGCCCAAAAAGAGCCGCGCCAGATCATCCATGCCATGCCCATGCAAACCGCTTTCCAAGACATAACTCAGCACCATGGTATCGTCGACGGGGTTCAATTGAATGCCGTAACGGTCTTGGGCCAGAATTTGGCAGTCATATTTGATGTTTTGACCGATTTTTAAGACGCCCAAATCTTCCAACAAGGGTTTGAGCATTTGGACGGCGCGCGCCAAATCAATTTGTTCCGGAGCCCCGCTATCAGCCGCATCATCGCCAGCGTTGTCACCGCCAAAATCAAAGCCACCTTGAGGTGCCGTGCCTTTATGGGCCAGCGGAATGTAACACGCGCGGCCCGGATTTACGCACAATGATACGCCGACCAAGTCTGCGGTCATGGCATCCAAAGACGTGGTTTCGGTATCAATCGTCACCTGCCCCGCCGCAAAAGCTTCGTCAATCCATGCCTGTAAAGCAGCTTCGGTCTGCACCAATTCATATTCGGCCTTGGCATAGACTTCTGAAGTCTTAGATGCCTTGCCATTGCCGTTATCGCCGACAGAAATGCCCCGGCTGGAAATTTTGGCCGCCAACGAGCGAAACGACTGGTCTTCCAAGAAATCTAAAAGTTTCGATGTATCGGGCTCGCGCACATCAAAGTCTGCCAGCGGAACATCAACCGGAACGTCCAAACGCAACGTCACCAATTCTTTGGACACCCGTGCTTGGTCGGCTTGATCTGCAATTTTCTTCAAAAGTGTTGAAATAACCTTACGAAGGAAACGCCATCTGACGACCAACTGAGCAATTTCACAACCAGCTCCTGCAAGCTCTTTTAAAATTGGCGCCGTAACTTTTAATTCAGCACCTTCTTTGTCAGGCGCCAATAAATTTAGGTCATCAAAAACTTCAACAAGTTCTTTTGTCGCTGAAATCTTAAATTCCTTGCCCGCCAGTTGGAAAATTTCTTGCTCAAGGGTTGATATTGTTTCTTTTACGCGCTCCGTTGTTTCTTCATGTTTATCTGCAGCATCTAGCAGACTTTCCAAATCATCAAATTCATTAATAAAGTGGCTTGCCGTATCAAGACCAACACCAGCGACGCCCGGCACGTTATCGGAACTGTCGCCCGCCAACGCCTGAACATCGATCACCCGGTCCGGACCCACGCCAAATTTGTCATGGACTTCATTCACACCAATGATGCGGTTTTTCATGGCGTCATACATGGTGACGTTGTCGTTCACCAACTGCATCAAATCTTTATCGCTCGATACGACCGTGACCTTTGCCCCGGCCTCGGTTGCTTGGCGGGCATAGGTGGCAATCAGATCGTCGGCTTCAAAACCTTCCATATCCACGGCTTTGAGGCCCATGGCGCGGGTGGCTTCGCGGACCAATTCAAATTGCGGAATCAGGTCGTCCGGTGGGGGCGGACGATGAGCCTTGTATTCGGGATAAATATCGCTGCGAAAGGTCTTTCTGGCCCGGTCAAACACCACCGCGATATAGTCCGCGTCGGTGTCTTCGACCAATTTCAACATCATATTGGTAAAGCCATAAACCGCATTAACGGGCGTGCCATCCGGACGGGTCATGGGCGGCAGACCGTGATAAGCCCGAAAAATAAAGCCCGAGCCATCAATCAGAAAAACATGCTTCACGATTAATGTCCGGCGCTAACTTTAGCGTTGGGATCAAGTTTGAATTTTTGCGAACAATACGGGCAGGTGATTTCATGGGTGTGGGCATCCAAGGTCAAATAAACGTTGGGATGGCCACTTCCGGTGCCGTTACCGTTGCAAGATATCTTAGTGCTGGATACGATTTGAACGTCCTGATCTGCCATAATTTTCTCTCTGTTTAAAGCGCAAGCCATTTTGGGGCTTGCTTGTCGCGTTTGAAAGCTTACATTTCTTGTTGGCGATGATACCGTAAGCGCGGTGACTTGCAACACCCCCAAAGGAGTAGACTGTGGACAATCTTCCCGAAAATGCCATCGAAATCAAAAAACTTTGCAAAACCTATAAGCCCCAAGGCAAAAGCGAAGCCAAACGCGCACTTAAAGACTTAGATTTAGTGATTCCGCGCGGATCTTTTTTTGCTTTGCTGGGTCCCAATGGTGCGGGCAAGTCTACCATGATCAATATCTTGGCCGGATTGGTGATGAAAACGTCTGGSACCGCTAAAATTTGGGGCCATGACATTACGGACGATACCCGCGCGGCCAAACGCGCCATCGGCGTGGTGCCGCAAGAACTCAACATCGATCCGTTTTTCACGCCGTTGGAAATGCTCGACGTCCAAGCGGGCCTGTATGGCATTCGCAAAGCCGACCGCCGAAGCTTAGAGATTTTAAAAGCGGTGGGTCTGGCCGACAAAGCCAATTCATAYGCGCGTACGTTATCGGGCGGCATGCGCCGACGTTTATTGGTGGCCAAAGCCTTGGTCCACAGTCCGCAAGTTTTAATCTTGGATGAACCCACCGCGGGCGTAGACGTCGATCTGCGTCGCCAGTTGTGGGAATATGTGCGCGAACTGAATGCTCAGGGGGTTACGGTTTTGCTGACCACCCACTACCTGGAAGAAGCCCAAGAGCTGTGCGACCACATCGCCATCATCAATCATGGCCGCGTGATCGCGTGCGATACCACCAAAAACCTGATGAGCAAATTGGACAGTAAATGTGTCACGATGGTTCTCAGCGAAGAGTTATCCGCCATTCCAGAAAGCCTGAGCAAATTCGACGTGACCTTAAAGAATGATCATGAACTTGAGTTCAGCTATCAACCCAGCCAGATGCAGGCCTCTGAAATTATTTCTGCGGTTCAAGACGCAGGGTTAAAATTTTCGGAACTGACCACCACCGAGCCAGAACTTGRAGATATCTTTTTACAATTGACCAATGCCCCCGATCAGGAGTCTTCATGAACAAAGACAGTTTTCGGATCTCCGCTCTTGGCATTTTCATCGCGATCATCGGCTTTGTGATCGCTTATCAATTTGTCGAGCCATCTCCCCCCCAAACCATCACCATCGCCACCGGGTCCAAAACCGGGGCGTACTTTAAATATGGAAAGCGTTATAAGGAAATCTTAGCCAAAGATGGTATCGAACTTAACATCATCAACACCCAAGGCTCGATCGAAAACATCCAGCTGTTAAAAGACGGGAAAGTCGATGTGGCGTTTGTTCAAGGCGGTGTAGGCAATGGTGAACGCGACCCAAATCTGGTATCGCTGGGCAGTGTTTATTTCGAACCCTTGTGGGTTTTTGTGCGCAAGAATTCATCCATCAAACGTCTGAATAATTTGTCGGGACAAACCGTTGCTGTCGGCGCCCAAGGCAGTGGCACATGGGCCATCGCCGAACAGCTGATTGCCCAAAATAAAATTTCGACGGACAGTAAATACATCAAACATTTGTCTTCGGCAGATTCCGCTCAGGCTTTGCTGGCGGGCAAAGTCGAGGCGGCCTTTTTTGTCACCTCACCCACATCAGATTTAATCGGCAAACTGCTGAAGAGCAAAAATATTCGGTTGTTAAGCTTTGACCGCGCGCCCGCGTACACAAACCAAATGCGTTACCTTTCTGCGGTCACCCTAAGCCAAGGCGTGATCAGCCTCAGCCGCAATATTCCATCCACGGACAAAACGCTTTTGGCCCCCGCCGCCACACTGGCTACCAAGGCTGACCTGCACCCGGCGTTGCAAAACCTGTTGATCCAAGCCATGAGCGATGTGCACAGCGATGGCTCTATTTTTGCCGATCCCGGACATTTCCCCTCCACTCAATTTGTCGATTACCCATTGAGTGCAGACGCCGAACGCTACTTGACCGATGGGCCTCCGTTCTTGCAACGTTACCTGCCGTTTTGGGGGGCCGTGTTGTTTGACCGCCTCAAGGTCATGTTGGTGCCCTTGCTGACGCTGATGATTCCGTTAATCAAAATCTTTCCCCCCGCCTATCGTTGGCGGGTGCGGTCCAGAATTTATCAGTGGTATGACATTTTGGCCGACATTGAACGACGTGGCAAAAGCGAGGCAACATTTCACCTGCTCGATGAACTGACCGCACTGGAAGACGAAGTCCGCGCGTTAAAAGTACCGCTATCGTATACCGACGAAGTCTATAACCTGCGCTTGCACATCGATTTGATTAAGCGTTCGCTTTAGATTTTTTCTTAGGGTCTTTCTTAAGCATCACGCCAATTTTTTTCTGCGCCAGGGATTCTCGCGCCTTGGCATACTTATCGTCATGCCAAAACATCGTGCAACCGTTGCATCCCAGACCGCAACAGCTGTCCAAACCCAATGCCGGAGCCTTGCCGGAATGCGCGCGGCCTTTTAAGGTCGGGCGGTCTTCGGTGCCGTCGCGCAATCCGCGTTCCACATCCATGCTCATCAAATTGCCCTGCAACAACGCCTGGCGATCTTCACTCAACACGGCTTCGGTCCGCGCGACGGTCAGCGGTGGCAACAGCTCTTTAATCTGGTCCAAATCTTCGCTGTGGAAAAGGGATGCCGAAATGCGAATGGCATTGTCTTTCCCGGGATTAGCCCGGTCGGTGACAAAACCATTTTTGGCAATCACAAATTCATACAGACGCAGACGAATGGGTTCGATCTGACCCGGCGGCAAAAATTCTAAAACATCGCCGGGGCGCAATGGATTGCGTTGGGCAAAGATCATTTCGTCACCCTCCCAATGGGTGATACTGCCCGCAAACAACCAACCACCAACGGTGTCGGTGCGCTCATAATTATGCGCGATGTTGGTCAGGCGACCTTCGTGAAAGCCCAAGGAATAGCCACGATTTTGCAACGTATAAATTTCCCGCAAATACACATCTGGATCCCAACTTTCGGGATCGTCATACCAAGCATCAATGGCGAGGCGATAAGCGCGCGCGGTGATGGCGGCATAATATTCGCTTTTGTTGCGGCCTTCGATTTTTAAACTGTCGATGCCCAGTTTCAGGTAATCGTCCAGCTTACCCATTAGGCATAAATCTTTGGCGTTCAAGATGTACGAACCGCGATCGTCTTCTTCGATTTTCATCAATTCGCCGGGGCGGAATTCTTCTTCCAGATAGAAATCAAAGTCGTCTTTGTTCTCGGGTGTGATTTCGACTTCTTCGCCACCTTTTTTACGCGCCAGAACCTTATAGCTCCACCGGCAACTTTGCGCACAGTTGCCTTGGTTAGCTCCGCGTTCGGCCAAATAGTTCGACAGCAAGCACCGTCCGGAATAGGTCATGCACATGGCCCCGTGGACAAACGCTTCCAATTTAATGTCGGGGCATTTTTCACGGATTTCGACCAGTTCATTAAAGCTGACTTCACGGGCCAACACACACAGTTTAGCCCCTTGGCTGGCCCAACTTTGTACCGTCAACCACGAACAGGCATTGGCCTGAGTGGAGACGTGCAGTTCTAATTCCGGGGCGTGTTCTTTTAAATAATGAAAAACGCCTTGGTCAGATACGATCACACCGTCGGGGAGCACCTTGCGCACGGTTTTGACAAATTCGGGAAGTTTTTCCACATCACGATTGTGTGTAAACAGGTTCAGGGTCAAATAAATCTTCACCCCGTGCTCATGAGCAAAGCGCACACCTTCCAACAAATCTTCCAGTGAAAATTCAGATTGGGTGCGCAACGACAGGTCAGGCGTGCCAGCATAAACCGCATCAGCACCGTAAAGCACTGCGGTCTTTAGCTTTTTCAAGGAACCCGCAGGCATCAACAGTTCAGAGCGATGGTCAGCGGCGCGAAGATTGGGGGAGGATGTTGTTTCAGTCATGCCCTCCTATACCACTTCAAATAATTTTACACCAGTAACGAAGCACAACGCTTTACCCATCAACATTGATCGGTTAATGTGCGCCCACAAACCTAAGCACCCGTAGCTCAGCTGGATAGAGCGCTGCCCTCCGAAGGCAGAGGTCATGAGTTCGAATCTCGTCGGGTGCACCATTCTTTTCAATGACTTACGCCATGCCAAATCATTAATATTGATTATTTGGGACAAATTTGGGACAATGAGTTCATCGTTTCAACTTTGGGACATTACTCATGGCAACAATCCTTAAACGCGGCCCCTATCAATGGCAGGCCAAAGTCCGCCGTAAAGGCTATCCGGTTCAGACCAAAACCTTCGATTCCAAACGAGAGGCCGAGGCTTGGGGATCTATTACAGAATCAGAAATGGCGCGGTCTGTCTTTGTGGATCGATCACTTTCTGAAAAGATGACGTTGGCGGATGTAATCAAAGGTTATATGACCAACGAAGCGCCAACTCATAAGGGCTATGATTCCGAAATTTCCCGCCTCAACAAATTTCTGCGCGATGAAGCAAAGCTGGCCGCCCGAGGAATGGCGACACTCAAAACTTCGGATTTTGAAACATACCGCGATCAACGCTCAAAAGAAGTCGCTCCAGGCACCATCAAACGAGAACTCAATCTCCTGCACAGTATCATCGAAGGAGTGCGCAAAAAGCTGGGCTTGCTGGAAAACCCCATTTCCGATGTAAAGCGGCCAAGAGTTCGCGATCAACGCGATATCCGCCTTCAGGACGGGGAAGAGAAAGCCCTGCTGTGTGCCCTAGATGACTGCCGCAACCCATGGGTCAAGCCCGCCGTGATTCTGGCCATTGAGACCGCCATGCGCAGAGGAGAACTGCTGGACCTTCGTTGGGACAATATCGACCTAAATACACGCGTTGCCAAATTGATCGACACCAAAAATGGCGAAAATAGAGATGTACCTTTGTCCAGCCGAGCCATCGAAGTCCTAAAAAGCCTTCCAAAATCAACAAACGGATTCGTATTCCAAACCAGTTCCGAAGGCTTAAAAAATGCCTATGAACGCGCCCGAAAACGCGCCAATCTTCAACATCTAAACTTCCACGATCTAAGGCACGAAGCCGTAAGCCGCCTCTTCGAAGCCGGCTGGAACATCATGGAAGTCGCCGCAGTGTCAGGACACAAAGACCTGCAAAGCTTAAAACGCTACACAAATTTAAGGGCGGCCGATTTGGCAAAGAAGATGGGTTAAGGTTTATCTTCCATGCCCTCTAGCTCCATCGTATTCAGAACTCCTTGCAAAGACTCCATTGCTGGCTCAAGGTCTCTGAAAGCTTTAAGCAACAGCGAGATCGCCTGAATGGGCCCAGCTGGTCTAAACCCAGAAATCGGCTCAACAGTTGCGATAAGTTCTTCAACGGCCTCTTGATAGCCTTCACCGGAATTTGTGTCGTTTAAGAGTGGGTTCATTGCTACTTCCTTTTATTCATGAGGTGAAGGTGTAACGCCCGGAGTGGGGCCTCTCTTTCCCCCACATAGCACTCCAGTTCGAAAACTGTGTTACGGCCGAGAGGTAGATATAATTACCGTGTCATCCGCACGTTACGGTTATAATATAGTCCTTTTTTGGACAAACATCTATTCAACAGAGCTTTCTTCATATCTAGCATGGTGTCCTGCCGACTAAATTGCCTTCATCGCTTTTGAACGGGGGCATAAAGTGCCCAGTGGTTGAAATTGTCCGGCAATATATTCCATTTAAGTTTATTTTTAGGTCTAAGGGAAAAGCAAAAATGTATGAATCCTTGGGTTGTGCCGTATTTTACGGCACCTCTAAAGGTGGCATGAATTCTGCATATAACTCCCTAACGATGATTTATTACGTAAAGTTAGGGACAAATTGTTATGGAAATCAGTGCCGCAACGAGCAGTATTCAAGATCAGTATAAAAATCTTCTTAGTCGCCTAAAAAGCGGGGATACTGATTATCAAGAAGCGATTACACAGCATCGTGAAATGTTTCCTGAGACGCGCGGTGTGATGGCTATAGGTGTGGGCAAAGGCGGCGGCAATTTTATTCGGGCTAATGTTCCTGCTGATGTTATGGAAGGACTAATAGTGCCTCCCGTTAAAAGTGATTATATGTCTGCGGCAAAAACTTATGAGCATGGAGGGGGGAGTTCTACTGGTCGCACAGGCGAAGAGCCTGATCTCGCGAACGTGGTAATGGATGAACTCTCTATTGTTCTGCCGTTAAGGTTGCAAGAGTTCGTAGAACCTTTTAATACTCAAGCGCATGATTATTTAGCATCCTACGCAAATGATCATAAAACAGAATGGATAGCAATGGCTAAGGACCTTGGCATCGGCACTGAAGGTGGAAATTATTTACTTCACTTTTTTCGTCAATCTTCACGAACCGATATAGATATCAGTATGGGTGTTCCTAAATCTGATGCTGAGATGATCTTTCGACAAATAGCCAGTGCTGAAGACATTCAAAAATTTGAAACTAGAATGGCTCCGGCCCAAAAAGAAGTCGAAAAAAATATTACGGATTTCGCCATTGATCTACTGCAATTTTCAAATGATAGGTTGGCGGAGTTCGAGCCTTATCTTGAAGCCTTAAACGAAGCTGGCCTAACGTCTAATGATATGGCGGGTGTGTTAATGACAAAAGATAAAGACGGAAATTACCAAGCATCTATTGCTCTCGGGGACGAAAGAAATTCAAAGCGTGAGGCCATTGAAAGTTTTGTCAATGGCAATTCGGGCGTTCGGGCTTTGTATGACAAGACATTAGATCGTCAGTATTCCAGCTATTCTAGTACAACTTCGTAACCTGAACAAAAGACCAGATTCTTACTTTTACATGAGTTCAGCGTGATATTTGTGTTGCCAACAATCTTTTTTAAAACCCGTTTAATTTATGAGAGCTTTAAAACAGGCTCTCTTAAAAAAACGAATGCTCAGCCCAAACACTTTATACAATTATATMATKWWTTAKTTATTTTWAATCTCTTAWMAGAWWTMKATYAGWTTAARKTTTTTRTTGYGTAARTWTSYMTTSACTCTTCYTATGRGGGCAACGTATTGGTTGTAAGTTATAAATGNWTAAAAMACAKGAGAATAAMCAATGACAACCTATACAGAACTTAGAGACGTCGTTTACGGAACATCGGGGGCTGACACGATGTATCTACTTGGCGGCAACGATTATGCCAGTGGAGGTGGCGGGGCTGACTATATCGATGGCGGCACCGGCAATRACAATATCCAAGGCGGCGACGGCGACGACACGATCTTGGGCGGCGCAGGCGATGGCATTGATCTTATTTGGGGCGATGCAGGCGACGACACCATAGACGGCGGTGGCGGTAACGACACCCTTGCAGGCGGCACTGGGGATGACACGCTTTATGGCGGCACCGGGGACGATTATATGTACGGTGGCCAGCAAGGAGCTTGGGATTCCACGCTAAATTGTTTTATTACAGACACAGACACGCCTCCTGCGGGACAAACYTGGGGTGATGATACACTGTATGGCGGTGCAGGTGATGATAATATGTACGGTGGTAAAGGGACTGATGTCCTGTACGGTGAAGCCGATAATGATAATTTGTACGGTGGCGACGGTGACGACCATCTGCTTGGCGGTACGGGTACAAATTCTCTATTCGGTGATGCAGGTAATGACATTTTTTACCATGCTAATACTTCATCTAATCCTGGTGTTACGACCATTAGTGACAGTAGCGGCACCGCTGATGCCATTTACATGATGAACACTGCGATTAGCAATATTTACACTGTTGCAAACWGTTTTTTTGGCGGCAGTGCGAATGATTTAGCTGTATTTGACTGGGCTGATTATGCTGATAATGGATCCATTGATTATGGTGCAGTCATCATTGACCATAACCTTGGTGGAAATCATGCCGTTGAATATGTAATCGATTCATCTGCAAACTGGTATTATCTATAGAATACCATCGGGTTAACACAGCATGACGCATCATGGGGAGGGCAAACCGCTTTCCCCATGATGTCATTAAAAAAATCGATATATTAAGGCTATATCCGTATGAAGTCGTATTTGAGTGCACTCCGCCAGCATTTTGGCGCCGTCATTATTTTCAGTGTTGTCATTAATGCGCTGGTGATGGCGAGCCCATTATATATGCTTCAGCTTTATGATCGGGTGTTGTCGAGCCGCAGTGTCGAGACTTTGATCTCACTTACAGCCATCACGGCATTTTTACTTTTGACAATGGCGGCTTTGGATTTGTTGCGGGCTAAATTGTTGGTTCGAGCAGGAACGGTTTTGCATCAACGCATCGCCACCCGATTGTTTGATACCGTGTTGAAACGCACCTCTTCGCACCCCCAAGAACCCAGCCGCGAAGCCCAAAAGATCTCTATGATCTGCGACAGTTTATTTCCGGGAATGGCTTGGTTGCGCTTATTGATGCCCCTTGGGTGATCATCTTCTTGGGTGTGATTTTCGCCATGCATCCCCTGCTAGGTCTGGTTGCATTGGTGGGAGCCGTGGGCTTGTTTGTATTGGCTGTTTTAGCCGAATTTTTAACGCGTGATAAAATCGAAGCCTCTCGCAAAGCAACGCAACATGCAGAACTGAGCATGAGCCAAAGTGTAAAGAATGCAGACACGCTGCGCGTCATGGGAATGGTCCCTGACATGGGCAAAATTTGGCGCACCGGACAAGACATTGCGGTGGGCCATCAAGACACTGTGAGCGAACGTTTGGGGGCTCTATCTTCGATAAGCAAGGCCATGCGACTTTTGTTGCAAATGGCGATGCTGGGTACGGGCGGTTGGTTGGCGATTGGGCAAGAAATCACGCCCGGTTTCATGATTGCCGCCTCCATTATTATGGGCCGGGCTTTGGCTCCGGTAGAACAAGCCTTGGGGGCTTGGCGCGGATTCTCAGCGGCCCGGCGCGGCTATCAAAGATTAGACCTGTTATTTACGGTGGTGCCGGAAGCAACGCCGACCATGGAGCTACCAGCACCTGCGGCAAAACTCTCCGTCAAAGGTTTGTATGGTGGTGCACCGGGCAGTTCGACACCCATCATAAAAAACATCAATTTGCGTTTAGGTCCGGGTACAATCTTAGGCATTGTCGGACCAAGTGCTTCTGGAAAATCCACTCTGGCCCGCTTGCTGGTTGGGGCTTGGCCTGCGCTTTCGGGGGACGTTCGTCTTGACGGTATTGATTTAGGAAACTTAGATGGTGGGCATTTGGGGGCTCATATCGGTTACCTTCCCCAAGAAGTCGAATTGTTGGAGGGGACCGTACAAGACAATATTTCCCGCTTTTCAAATTTATCCGCAGAACAAACCGTCAAAGCCGCAAAGCTGGCGGGCATTCACGATATGGTTCTGAATTTTCCAAATGGATACGATACCCTGATTGGCCCAAAGGGTGTTGTGCTTTCGGGTGGACAGAAACAACGCATCGGTTTGGCGCGGGCCTTTTTTGGCGACCCGATTCTTATCGTTATGGACGAACCGGATTCTCATCTTGACGACGGCGGCACGCGCGCCTTGGTTCGGGCCTTGGATACCTTAAAAAAAGACGGTCGCATTATGGTCGTCACAACACACAGGAGCACCATGATGCCCGTTATTGATAACGTTTTAGCCTTGCGCGATGGTCAAGTCGAAGTGGTCGGGCCCACCAAAGATGTGCTGTCCAAACTTCGGAGGGAGACGTCGTCCAAACCTCAGGTCGCCAGCGCCTCGGCTGAGCCCGTTGGGGCGTCTCAATGAGTGCCGCCGTAGATACCGTTCAGTTGAATTGTGACCAAACGGCACGGTCTTCAAAACGCATTATAACCAGCGGATTAATCATCATCACCGTGCTTGTCGGTGGCTTTGGTCTGTGGGCCGGTTTGGCTCCGCTGGCCAGCGGCGTGATGGCCAGCGGCGTTGTTGTGGCGGAAGGAACGCGCAGCACCGTTCAGCACCTTGAAGGGGGCATTGTCAAAGAAATCTTGATCAAAGAAGGTGACGCCGTTGTTGCGGGTCAGGTGTTGTTGCGCTTGGATGAGGTTCAAACCAAATCAAGACTTGGTTCTCTTCAAGCCGAATTTGATGGTTTGCAGGCCCGTGAAGCCCGGCTCGTCGCCGAACAAAGCGGTCAGTCAGATATTTCATTTTCAGCCGACTTATTGTCTCGAAACAAAAATCAAAGGGTTTTTGATATTATGGCTGGAGAAACGACATTATTTGAAGAACGCCGTAACGCACTCGACACATCGTTAAAGATGATTGGGCAACAAAAAACTTTATATGAACGCCATATCGTAGGATCAATGGCCCAGATTAAATCCAGCACCATCCAGCGTTCAATTTCTCAAGAAGAATTGGAAGGCCTGGAAACCTTATTTGCCAAAGGCTATGTGGCGAAGACACGCTTGTTAAAACTCCAACGTGAAAATGCCCGTCTAGAAGGTGTGATTGGCGAGAAGCAATCGCAAGTTTCTCAGGCTGAAATCAAGGTCCTAGAATCCAGTGTTGAGGAAGCTCAGGTTAAAACGGATTTCCGTAAAGAGGTGATTTCAGAACTGCGTGAAGTTCAAGGTAATTTGTTTAAATTGGAAGAACAAATTTTGGCGACCAAAGACACTTTGAAGCGTCTTGAGATTAAAGCCCCCAGAGATGGCGTCGTTATTGATCTGCAATTTCATGCTATAAATACGGTGGTCCTGTCTGGCGCACCCGTGCTGGATATCGTACCAAATGGAGATGCGTTAATTATCGATGCAAGGATAAAGCCTATCGATATTGACAACGTCTTGGTCGGAGCCGAAGCCGAAGTTCGCTTCCCGGCCTTTCGCCAAAGAACAACACCGTCCGTATTTGGTATCGTACAAGTGGTTTCTGCTGATACGCTTTTAGACCCCGCCACAAACGAACCGTATTACACGGCCCGGATAATGGTCACGGAACAAGAACGTCAACGTATTCCCAATAGGTCTATCGTTTCCGGCATGCCCGCCGACGTGACCGTACGTTCAGAAGATAGAACCCTAATCGAATACATGACCGAACCCCTGACAGATGTATTGGCCCGGTCTTTTAAAGAGTGATGTTTGTAAAATTGAAAAAAATGGCCGATTGAAATCATCTTGACAGTTACCTCGTCGACTTAGAACGTGCGCTGACAAGAAGAATGGAGCGTCTGAGGAAGCGGATAACTAAGCACTGCCCTAGACGTTAACTCTATTCTACAAAATCATTTGAGCACACACCGTGCGAATAAACTACGTCATTGATGGAAAGTGGCCCACTTTGCCTATCCTGCCCCCTTACGACAGGGTGAACTCCGTTCTTTTTCGATCAATTTTGATGATTTTTATTCAAAAGAAGAAATAGCTTTATAGGGAGTGATCGCCACACAATTATCTAGCCTGTGAAAGGTTCTGTGCCTTTGTTCAATATGTTGAGGTATTCTTGATAGGCAAAAATTTTATTTCTGTCTTTGCCCGTAATCTCACGCACAATACCCAAAGTTTCCAATGTCGTTAAACTGCGCAATACAGTTGGCAACGACACGTTACATTCCTTTTTGATTTTGGTTGTATTGGTGATGGGGTGATGCTGTAAAAATTGGTGAACGGATAACACCCCAGCTGTTGATTTTCCGGATGCTTCAATGGAGGCACGATCAGTATTAAACAGAGCGATAATGGCTTGTGCTGTTTCCGTTGCCTGTGTGGCCGTTTCAATAACACCCGTTAAAAAGAATTTGATCCAAGATTCCCAGTCGCCCGTTTCTCTGACCGATTGT
>NVSZ01000006.1 GCA_002732845.1 Rhodospirillaceae bacterium | reverse complement strand
CATACCACCGTTGCCCCTGTGGCGGAACTGGTAGACGCGCGGGATTCAAAATCCCGTTCTCGCAAGGGAGTGTCGGTTCGATTCCGACTGGGGGCACCACTACCTAAATCCATGATTTATTTAGCTTTTTATTGAGCTCGTTGTCGCCAATTTCTCTGGGTGCTTACAACCACTTGATTTTCAAGGCGTTTTCGGTTCGATTCTCTCTGGGTTTTTTGAGTTTTAACTTTTAGTAGCTTTTCGCACATAATAGGTGCCGCGTCCCACCCCTCTAATTTCTATCAGATYGAGAGCACGTAATTTCTCAAAATCAAGCTTGCGCGCGGCTAAGCTACGAGAGGAAATTTGGCCGTATTCACGCTGGGTAATACTGCCTTGTTCTGTGATATAATCGAGAACTTGACGGTGATGTGGTTCAAGGCGCGGCTTGGGTTCAAGCATTTCCGGCAGCGCTCTACGAATACGTCGTAGTTCATCTAAAATACCATCTGCGAAGTATTCAAGCCAATCCGTAAAATCTATCTGGTCTTTTAGGTCGTAATAATCGCCCTGAAGACCCACGGCTTTAAAGTAGCGCGTGATATTTTGGTTGTAATAATTTTCAAAGCTAAAAATCTCAAAGAGGTCTAGCCCAGCTTTACCTAGGATCGCCGTTGTGATTAGACGTGTTGTGCGACCATTACCATCCATGAAAGGATGAATAATCACACATTGACGGTGGAATACCCCTGCCAGAATGATAGGGTCAACTTTACCAATATGCGTATTGATAAAGTCAAACATCTCTTTAGTTAAGGCTTCAACATCTTTGGCTTCGGGCGGCAAAAATACGAACTCATCCAGTTTGCGCGGATTACGAATAACCACAGGCGCTTGTCGAAGATGCCCAATATCAGCTGGATTATCCATTAGACCATCAACGACTTGTTTTTGGGTTTTCTCAAGCGTGGCAATATTGAGCTTAAATTTTTTGGCACCAACTGCCGTATATAATTTTTGCAGGGCTTTATTGTAATTCAACACTTCCTGCTCTGTATCGCGAATATGTTCTTTTTTATTTTTGAGCAAATATTTTACATCGGTTAAAGCTAAGGGGTTCCCTTCAATACTGGTAGAAGCAAAGGAAGATAATTCTCTGGCTTCAAGCTCAAGCTTTGCAAGGGCTTTTCCCGTGAGTGAGAAACTTTTAATCTCACCTATGGATTCACCAATCTCGCGAATAGTGAAAAGAAGTTTATCGGAGATAGTGTAATTAGGTTTCCAAGTCATAGCCTTAAACTAGCCGATAATTAGCCGAAAATCAAGAACGGAAAACCATAAAATAGCCGTAATATGGCCATTTATATTTTAATTTATGGCTCAGGGTTTTTGTTAGGTTGAGCAAGAGATGTATCTTGCAAAACATCATCCCAATCGGCTAATTCATCAAACAATTGGTTCAATGAATTTTTACTCAAGCGCACCACTACCTACATTAAGTATTCGATATAGAATATTGATCCAACCGCTGGCTTCACAGAACATGTGACGGCGGTTTTTTTGTGTGTGGGGAACGAGGTGAGGCTGGCGCTTCGCCCAAAAAATAACGCCGCCTTCCGAAGAAAGCGGCGTTATTGGAATTATCAGATCAGGCCGCGGGAAGTGGGGGGAAGAGGCCTGACCATGATAAATTCACGATGATTGCAATATAGCTAATCTTTGCTGAAGGTTCTCTGAAGCCCTTGTTCAGCTGGCATTCAGTCTAGTCGGCTTTGTTCAGGCGGGTGACTTGAACGCGGCGGTTCACGTCACCATCTGGGTTTTCCTTATTTAACAATTGGCTCTCGCCATAACCCACCGCATCCATGCGCGCCGGATCAATGGCAAAGGTCTTTTGCAAATACTTCACAACGGCCCGTGCCCGGCGTTCAGATAAGGACTGGTTATAGGTTTTAGACCCAACCGCGTCGGTATGTCCGGCGATTTGGAAACGATAATCGTTCAGATCACCATAGGTCAGGGCTTTGCCAAGATCGTTTAAAACGCCCAAGGTATCGGATTTTAAGATATCACTATCAAATTCAAAATAGACCTTGATGTTGATCGTGGGCTCTGGGGCTTCTGGTGCCAATTCAGCCACCATCACCGGGGCGGTGGCAGTGAACTCAGGTTCTGGTGTGCAGGGGGCTTGACTGTCGGTGCTGTTAAGGCCCGCCGCCATAATCATGGACTGGCTGGTTTTAAGGTAGGTTTCGACACAGTTGTCGCACATGTCCCGTAAATTCGTAAAAAGGTCTAAATTCTGTTTGATTTTGTCAGAATGGCGGCCATAGCTGAGGGCTTTGCGAAGCGTCACAATACCTTGGTCCACGCGTCCGGATAAACCTTGGGAAATACCTAAATTGTTGATCACAGCAGGATCATCGGGGCACATTTCCAGCGCCGTATTGTAAGCCTGTTCAGCCTCCATATACTTTTCACCGGAATCCAGACCGATGCCTAAGGCTGAATACAGGCGCCAGTCGTCATCGATTTTCTGGGTGGCTTGTTGCAAAAGGTTAACGCCTTCACCACTTTGGCCTTGGATCAAACGGACCTTGCCCAATTCGGCCAAGTACCGCCCATCGGCTTGAAATTGGTCTTGGTGGGTTTGCAAAACCTTGGCGGCTTCGCCACTGCGTCCGGCCCAACGCAGGTTGCGCGCCAAACCTAAAACCGCTTCGATTTCGGTGGGGTTTTGGTTCAATAATGTCTCGAAATGCTCAATAGACGCGCTGAAGGCCTGATTTTCTTTGGTCGTATTGTTTCCGGTTCCAAGCGTGGGATCCACGGTTTGCATGCACGCCGCCAAGCTGACGGACAGTAAAGAAACAGAGGCGGCGATTTTCAGGACTTTGAACATATCATTTTTCCAAAATTATAAGGTATGATTTGTATATAGAWTAAGTCATGCTTATCTAGCAGTGATAACAGTCACAATACCCACAATACCCACAATACCCCTTAATTAGGATAACCTGCAAATGCCGCCCACCCTTAAAATCGAAGACCCGTTTGATCGTCCACCTGTACCCACCCGTGGATTTGCCTTGTTTAATTATGGGTTTCGACCGTTTTTCTTTTTTGCCGGCCTGTTTGGTGTGGTGAGCATTTTGTTTTGGGTGGGGCTGTATGCGGGGCATATGGATTTTAACCTGACCAGTTCAGAAAACCTGTGGCATGCCCATGAAATGCTGTTTGGCTATACGATGGCGGCGATTGCCGGGTTCTTTTTGACGGTGATTCCCAATTGGACCAGTGCCAAGGCGGAAAAAGGTCCGGCCTTGATGGTGCTCAGCCTGTTTTGGGTGCTGGGCCGTGTTGCGGTTTGGGCACAGGGCAGCTTGCCATATGAAATGGTGGCCCNTATCGATATGCTGTTTTTGCTGACTTTAACCGGTTTGGTTATTCGCCCGCTGTTGGACCCCCAATATCGACGCCAGTTTGTTTTTGTGCCGATTTTGCTGTCCTTGATTGTGGGCAACGCCATGACCCACCTTAGCGTTTTGGGCTATGACCTGTTTGGCGCTGATTTGGGCGAATACGGTATTCGCTTAGGCTTGGATGCGATCTTGGTGTTGATCGTGGTGATGGGCGGGCGGGTGACGCCTAGCTTTACGTCCAGCTTTTTAGGCCACGCCAACCCAGATATCAAAGTCAAACAAGACCCAACCCTGAACCGTGCGGTTTTGGGGGTAACGTGGGCGGTTTTGGTTGTGGATCAAGTATGGGCAACCAGTGCCGTCAGCGGGGCCATCGCTATGTTGGCGGCCGTGTTACATTTTTGGCGGCTGTTGGGCTGGCAAGGTTGGCGCACGCTGTCCAACCCGATTTTGTGGGTTTTGCATTTGGGGTATTTATGGCTGGTGATCGGCTTGGTATTTAAGGGCTTGGCCGATTTTGGCCTGGTCGATGAGGCCGCCGCTCTTCATGTTCTGACCATTGGTGCGATTGGCACCATGACCATGGCGATTATGACGCGGGCGTCGCTTGGCCACACCGGGCGGGCCATGAAAGCTCATGCTTTGATCGTGGTGGCTTATGTATCGTTAAGTTTAGCAACGATTGTGCGGGTCTCGGTGATGTGGTGGCCCGATGCGATGATGCTATTGATCATGGTTTCAGGTGTTTTGTGGATTTTGGCCTTTGCGCTATTTTTTGTGATTTACGCGCCGATCCTCAGCCGCCCGCGCATTGACGGACGACCGGGTTAGTTCATCGCCAATTAATCGTCGTCGCGACCATTGCGCTTACGTTTACGGTCGCGGTCACCATTGCCTCTGCGTTCGCCTGTCCCCAGTTTTTCTGTTGATAGCGGCGTTGTTGGTTGTCCTGAGCATTTTGGTTCCAATTATTCCGGTTTTGCTGGTTCCAGTTTCGGTTGCCACGATCTTTTCCGTCTTCGTCTTCGTTACCGGCAAAAGCGGGCTGAGCGATACAAATACTGGCTAAAAGCCCAGCAATAAGTAACTTACGGGTGGCCATGTAAAAAAAATCCTCATAAACGTTTTGGTTCAAAGCCGATATATATGGTAAATATGGTTTAGAATTAATGAGTTTATTTGGAAGATGAGATTAAGATGGAAATCGCTGAAATTGCTCGCGTTCAGGAATACCTGCGCAAAAGTTTGTCAAACAACCGCGTCGTGATTACGCCGCCACCGCGGCCCGATGCGCCGATTGAAGTTTACATCGCGGACGAATTTGTCGGTGTTTTGTACAAAGACGAAGACGAAGGCGAAGTGTCTTACACTTTGATGATGACGATTTTGGAAATCGATTTGCCGCCCACTGGCTCGGCGCCGTTAACCATAAAATAATCAGTACTTAATTTAAAAAGGCGGGCTCTGATCATCTTCAGAGCCCGCCTTTTTTTATTTTAGTTCCGCATAAGCTTGGGGGGAATAGTCGGCAACGCCAACCACCTCATCGCGCATCTGTTCGGTTTTTTGGATGGCTTTGAATTCGTCGTCGTTGATCAGCCCAAGGTCAAGAGCCTGTGCGGCCATATCCAGAGGGCGGGCTTTTTCAAGTTTTTTCGAACGCCGCCCGTCGGCTAGTTTTTTGTATGTGGAAGCGGTGGCTTTAACCTGTGCCAAGGTTGCTTCCAATAAACCGAGGCCCGGACGATCCCCGGCGGGAATAAAGATATCCCCGGTGATCGATGTGCGGGCTTTGTCGTCAAACAACACCGCCTCGGCTACGGCTTCGATTTGGTCGTCGCTTAAGGGTTTTCGGGACGGCCCAAAAGGAAACGCAATTTGTTTGATGGGCCACGCGATAAAGCGATGGGGCAAGTTATCAAACACACCGATCAGAGCCTGTTCAACCTGATACAAAGCGTATGTACAGGTCCATTCAAGATACGCCCGGTGATGATCGGGGCGGCCTTGGTCGTGGAAATCTTTTAGGGCCGAGGTGGCCAAAAACATCCATGAAAAGGCATCGGCAAAACGACCGCTCAGGTGTTCTTTGCGTTTTAAAGCCCCGCCCAATGTGCCCAAAGCGACATCCGCCGCCAGCGCAAAGATCGCACTAAACCGGGTGATGTCTTTGTAATACTTGGCTTCAAAACCTTTCACGGGCGAAGACACAAAAAGCCCCCCCGTAAAGCCATACAAAATCGTGCGCAGGGTGGTCTTGGCGATGTGACCGATGTGCCCAAAAAAGGCTTTATCGAAGGCAACAATGTCGTTGTCCGCCACCGCATGCATTTCCTTGGCCGCATACGGATGACAGCGAATAGCGCCTTGACCAAAAATGATCAGTGACCGGGTTAGGATGTTGGCGCCTTCGACCGTGATGCCGATGGGGATGGAAATGTACGATCTGGAAAAGATATTGTTGGGACCGCGCGATATTGCGGACCCGGCATGAATGTCCATGGCATCGTTCAGGCACACCCGCATGCCTTCAGTCAGGTACGCTTTGGAAATCGCCGACAATACGGATGGGCGTTCCCCGGCGTCCACCGCGCCAAACGACAATCTGCGCGCCGCATTCATGAAATAGGTATACCCGGCAATCCGTGCAATGCGTTCCCGCACGCCTTCGAACCGACCAATGGGTAATCCAAATTGTTCACGGACAATGCCATAGGCCGAGGTCGCACGGGTCGACAGTTGCGCCGCACCCACAGACAGCGAGGGCAGGGATATGCACCGCCCCACGGCTAAGTTTTCCATCAACATGCGCCAACCGTTTCCGGCTTCTTCTACGCCGCCGATGATAAAGTCCAGCGGCACAAAAACGTCTTCGCCGGAAATGGGTCCRTTGGGAAAGGGCACGCCCATGGGGTCGTGATGATTGCCGACCACCACRCCTTTGGTTTTGCGGGGCAATAACGCACAGGTGATGCCAATGTCTTTTTTGTCACCCAGCAATCCGTCCGGATCAAAAAGTTTGAAGGCAAGGCCCAAAACCGTGGCAACTGGGGCCAGCGTGATATAGCGTTTGTTAAAGGTCAAGCGCATGCCGATGATGTTTTTGCCTTTCCATTTTCCTTTGCAAACGATGCCCTTGCTTTGACCATTGGCGGCGTCGCTTCCGGCGTTGGGTTCGGTCAGGGCAAAGCAGGGAACGTCTTTCCCCACGGCCAAGTTCGGCAGGTACTGATCTTTTTGYTCTTCGGTGCCGTATTCCATCAACAATTCACCGGGGCCTAATGAATTGGGCACCATTACGGTGACGGCGGTGCCGACCGAACAACTGGAAATCTTYGCAACGACGGCCGAATGAGCATGGGCCGAAAAACCTAAGCCCCCATATTTTTCAGGAATGATCATGCCGAAAAAACGCTCACGTTTGATGAAGTCCCAAATTTCCGGGGACAGTTCTCGGTCTTGAGCCAGYTGCCAGTCRTCCAGCAGGGTRCACAGTTCTTCAACGGGACCGTCTAAAAAGRCTTGCTCTTGGTGTGTGAGCTCTTGAATTTTAAAGTCCAAAAGTTGTTTCCAATCGGGATGACCGCCAAAGATTTGGCCTTCCCAGCCGACCGTTCCGGCTTCCAATGCGATGCGTTCGGTTTCGCCCATGGTCGGCAAAATGCCCCCGACAATTTTCATGATGACGCGCGATACGGTGGCCCGGCGCAACGGAGCAATGGCAAACAAGGCGATCAGCCCGGCTATGATAATCAAAAATAGGGTGATCATGACATTTCTCCTAATTGCGTAAGGGTTTTCCCGTTTTCAACATATGGGCAACGCGCGCACGGGTTTGAGGCGTTTTGGCAAGTTTGAGGATGGCTTCGCGTTCCAGCCTTAAAATATCGTTTTCGCTGAGGGGGTCTAAAACATCCGTATCGCCGCCGGACAAAACATGCGCGAGCCGCTTGGCGATGGTAACATCGTGGGGAGTGGCGACACCTTGGTTCGAAAAGTTCCGAATGGCGAGGTTTAACGCCGCCGCACCGGTTGGTCCAGGCAGGTAAAGGTCGATGGGTTTCGGGGGGCTGTAGTCCTTAGCCATCTCCAATACCGCCGCTTTGGCTGCGCTGAGCACCCGGTCTTTGTTCATAATGATGACATCATCTGGACTTAAGTACGCCAGGTCTTTGGCCTCAAACGCCGACGTTGAAACTTGCGCCATGGCAATCGCTTCGAATGCTTTCGAGACGGGCGGTATAGGCCCGTTGGGCAGGGCCTTATTTAAAGTCCACCGCCTCAGCAATTCTTTGCATCCGCCCCAACCGGGCACAATGCCAACTCCGGCTTCAACCAATCCGGCGTAGGTTTCTGCATGCGCGGTAATGCGGTCACAATGCAACAGAACTTCACAGCCGCCGCCCAAGGCCAAACCGGATGGGGCACCGACGACGGGGAAGGGGGCTGACTTTAAATTCCCGAAAGTATCTTGTCCGTGTTTTAAAATCCAGTTCATCACCGACCATAGTCTGAGCTTTGCCGTGACCAAAAACATGACAATGTTTGCTCCGACTGAAAAGTTTATGCCTTCGTTATGGATCACCAGACCTTTAAAATTCCGTTCGGGAAGTTCTTTGATGGCGCGGTTCATCAGCGCCAAAATAAACGGGTTTAAGGAATTCATTTTGGACCTAAATTCCAAACACGCGACATTATCGCCCAGATCCCAAACCTTGGCCGAGCGGTTTTCAAACAACGGTGGGCCTTTGCGTTTGATATCTTGTAACAACAACACACCGTCCGGACGTTTGAGAGCAACGTATTCACCGTCAAAGGACAAGTGATGCAATTTACCCAATCCGATTTGGTAAAAAGGCTTGTCGGGGGCAACTTGTAAAAGGTGCGGAGATGTTCCGCCGCCTTCCATTAACCTATGACGAAACCAAGCCGTGCCCATTTTATCGATCAGTTCAAACGGACCCCATGTCCAGTTGTAGCCCAACCGCAGGGCGCGATCGACGGATTCAATGTCGTCGGCGATGTGCGGGGCAAGGTCGGCAGCATAAGCCAAGGTCTTTGACATCACCGACCACGCGTAACGGCTGCCTAAATCAGGGTCTTCAAACAATTCCCGTAAATTCTTTTTTCGTTTTAATTTAGGGCGTCGGGCCGGGCTGTAGGTTCCGGTTTTTAAATCGATGACTTCTTTGTTGCGCTGCGCATCTAAACGGTAAAATCCTCCTTTACCTTTGCGCCCGGTGTATCCGTCTTTAATCATTTTTGCCAATAAATCCGGGGCCGGGCCAAGTTTGTGAAAGGCATCACGTTTGGGAAGGGTGCTTTTGAAACTGTCCAAAATATGTGGCATTAAATCCAGCCCCACCAAATCGATCAGGCCAAATACGCCGGTCTTGGGAATGCCCAGCGGGCGACTGAGCACCGCGTCGGCATGTTCCACACCGATGCCCATTTTGAAGGCTTCGGTGATGGCGGCGTGCAGCCAAAATGTTCCGATACGGTTGGCGATAAAGCCGGGCGTGTCATGGCACATGATCAGGCTTTTGCCCATGCGGCGATCGGCAAAATCCATCACGGCGCGCACCGCTGTTTTTTTGGTGGTGGAGCCAAAGACAATTTCCAACAAGCGCATGTAACGTGGCGGATTAAAAAAATGCGTGATCAGAAAATGAGATTTTAGTTTGTTGTCCATGCCTTCAGTCAAAATTTTGACGGGCAGGGTGGATGTGTTGGACGACAGTACAGCGGTGGCCTTCATATGCTTTGCCACATCCCTGTACAGCTGTTGTTTAATCTTTGGATTTTCAATGATAGCTTCGATCACCCAATCACACTCTTTCAACAGTTTTAAATCTTTCGCACTGCTGCCGGGCGTGATGCGTTTTGCAAAATCTTTGTGCATGAACGGAGCGGGTTTTGTTTTGAGCATTTTTTGAATGGCTTCGGATGCGGCCCCGTCCACCACGTCCAGCAACACAACATCTGCGCCCGCGTTGGCGGCCTGAGCCGCGATGCTTGCGCCCATAACGCCTGCGCCGATCACGGCAATTTTTTTGATGGTTTTCATTCGATCCCCTCCAAAACTGTGGCGATGCCTTGGCCGCCGCCGATGCATTGGGTGGCCAGCGCCCATTTGCCCCCGTTGCGGTGCAAAATTTGTGCGGCCTTTCCGGTGATGCGCGCGCCGGTGGCTCCAAGGGGATGGCCCAAAGCAATCGCGCCCCCGTCCAGATTTATTTTTTTGATGTCCAATTTTAAATCGCGAATGCTGGCGATGGATTGGCTGGCAAAGGCTTCGTTGAGTTCGATGATGTCTAAATCCGCAACCTTAAGCCCCGCCCGTTTCAAGGCTTTTTGGGTGGCGTTGACCGGGCCGATGCCCATGATTTCAGGATCACAGCCCGATACCGCGAATGATTTAATGCGCGCCAGTGGGGTCAGTTTGTTGGCGCGGGCATAGTCTTCGGTGGTCACCAAAACGGCGGCGGCACCGTCCGTTAGAGGCGAAGATGTAGCGGCGGTGACGGTTCCGTTTTTTTTGAATGCGGGCTTTAAACCTGCCAGGGCTTCCAGCGTTGTATCGGCACGAATGCAACCGTCTTGGGCCACCAAACCAGCGGACGTTTTAAGGGGGATGATTTCATCGTTTAAGTGTCGCGATTTTTGCGCTTTGGCCGATTTTATATGGCTGGTGAAGGCAAATAGATCTTGTTCTTCGCGGGATATTTTATATTTCTGGGCAACATTTTCTGCCGTTTCGCCCATGCCCATATATGCTCCGGCCATGCGCTTGGCGAGGTCAGGATGCGGCAGTGGATTGAATCCGGTCAGCGGCACCCGGCTCATGCTTTCGACCCCGGCACAAATGTAAGCTTCCCCCGCACCCATCTGCATTGCCCCAGCGGCCATGTGAATGGCTTGCATGGATGATCCGCAAAAACGGTTGACCGTGACGCCGCCCATGGATTGGGGAAGGTCTGCTAAAAAACCGACCAAGCGGGCAATGTTAAAACCTTGTTCGCCTTCGGGAAAGGCACAGCCCATGATCAGGTCTTCAATGTCTTTGGGATTAACGCCGGTATGATCGATGAGCCCCTTAACAACTTGCGCGGCAATTTCGTCGGGGCGGGTGTGCGCCAAACCACCTTTAAAGGCAAACGTGAACGGAGACCGCACATATCCGGCAATGACAATAGACTTCATGATGCTAACTCCTTTATGAGATCTTTTTTGGATAATTTTCCGACCAAGGTCTTGGGTAAACTGTCGCGGATTTCGACCGATACCGGGCGTTCAATGGGGTTTAGGTTTTCATTTGCAAAATCGAGCAGGCTTTTGTTGGTGGCAATTGACCCGGATTTTAACGTGACAAAAGCCATGGGTGCTTCGCCCCGGTAATCATCCGGCATGCCAATGACAATGGCTTCCAAAACGTCTTCATGGCGGTACAGGGCGGTTTCGATGATTTGTGGATAGACTTTAAAGCCAGAGCAAATGATGATGTCTTTGATGCGGTCGGTGAGGAAAAAATATCCGTCTTGATCTTGATAACCAACGTCCCCGGTGCTCAGCCATCCGTCTTTTAAGACCATGGCAGTTTCGTTGCGTTGGTTGAGGTATCCAGACATGACTTGAGGCCCCCGCACCACCAATTCCCCCACTTCACCGGGGGCAACGACCTGTTCAGAGTTTTCTAGATTTCGACATTCGATGTCGGTCCATGGCAGGGGCAGGCCGATCGAGCCGACTTTGTTTTCGCTGTGGGGTGGGTTGCAGGTGACAACGGGCGAGGCTTCGGACAAGCCGTAACCTTCGACCAAAATGCACTGACTTAAACGTTCGAATTCGGTTTTTACTTTACCGGGCAACGGCGCGCCGCCGCTGATGCAAAAACGAATGGATGTTAAGTCAAAATGATCAAAATCTTTGGCGGTGTTGATGGCGCCGTAGATGGTTGGAACGGCGGGAAAAATAGTTGGCTTTTTTTGCGTGATGGTATCGAGCACTTCGCCCAAATCGAAACGCGGCAATAAAATCAGTTCCGATCCGGTGGTGAGGCCTAGGTTCATAGCCGCAGTCATGGCAAACACATGAAAAAAAGGGATTACGCACAGAAACTTATCCGCGCCCGGTTGGGTCTGGCCCAGCCACAAACGCACTTGTTCGGCATTGGCGCGAATGTTTGCGTGGGTCAACATCGCCCCTTTGGGTGTTCCGGTCGTGCCGCCGGTGTATTGAATAACCGCGATGTCTTTTTCCGGCGTGAGGGCGACGGGTTTAGGTTGGTCCTTGTCAGCGCTTAATAAGCTGAACGGGATGTGGCCTAAATCCTTTGGCACGTTCGCAACCTCGGCCCGTTTGAACAGCTGAAACAAAAAACTTTTGAGGGGGGGCAGGGCTTCGCTTAACGGACACACCACAATCGATCTGAGGCTGGTGGTGTGCAGAGCCGGGGCGACCTTTTTATAAACTGTTTTTAAATCCAGCGTGAACATCAGAACAATTGAGCTGTCGTCGATTTGTTCGCGAATTTCCCGTTCCGTATACAACGGATTAAAATTAACAACGACCGCGCCAGCCAAAAGGATCGCGTAATGAGCAATCACATAATAAGGGCTGTTGGGCAAACATAGGCCAATCCGGTCACCTTTTTTGATGCCTAAATCCTGAAGCCCTCGGGTGGCTTTAAGTACGTCTGACCAGACTTCGCCATAGGTCATTTTCTGGCCCAGAAAATCCAAACAATTGAGCTGGGGATGAGCCTTGGCCATATCAGCAAGAATTAGGGTTGCTGGTCCTTCGGGCGTATGTGCAGTCATGCCGATTTCACCTCCTCTTTGTCCGTAACCTGTAAAATAAACTGATCCAAAAGATCCCAGCTTTTTGACTGTTGATCGGTGACAATGCCGTGGCGATCGCTGGAAACCCATTTCAACTGGCAATCGGTGGCGAGCTTTCCGTATATGGATTGCACGCTTTCGGGATGCACCACCGGATCTTTGTCGGCTTGGATCAACAACACCGGGGTTTGGATTTTGGGCAAACGCAGTTGCATTTCTTCAATCATAATGCGGAGCTCGTTTAAGGCCTGAATGGGCATGGCGTGATAATTGATGTCGGGGTGTTCACTGTCGTTATCGCGAAACGGCATAACGTTATCGATCATCGGTAACCAATTGGCCACTTTGTTTAAGCCTTGCAACAATGGCACAAAGGCGATTTTAGAATCTTGGAATTTTATGGGGGCATTAATACTGACAATTCCGGCCAGATCGTCAGGCCATTTTGAAGCTTGGATCAACGCCAAGACCCCCCCGGATGAAAACCCCATGATCACCACCTGATCACAATGCGCCGAAAGAATGCGGTAGCAACGATGGATGGAATCTAACCATTCTGGCCAAGTGCGTTGATGTAAATCCCAAGGGGATGTGCCGTGTCCGGCCAAACGCACACCCAAAACGACATAGCCATCGTCTTGAAGTTTCTGTGCATAATTCGCCCATTCAGATGGCGAAGCCAACAGGCCATGAACCAATAAYACACCGACTGAACTTTTCTGCTTGGGCAGCTTTAGGTAAGGCGCGCCGCTCTGTGTAGCGGTTTCTTGGTCGTTAATTTCAGCATGTTTGGCTTTGTGGAAATGTTGGCGGTTCCAATCATGGGCGCGAATTTCATCATCAAACATAAGATCGGAAAGGTCCAACTCTGAAATGCTTTCGGCTTCGTTTAAAGCTTCGTCAATGATGGCCTTAACGATGGGAATAGGCGCAACTTCGTTGGCGTAAATCAAAATGGGATTGCTCAAGCGTACTTCGTCGAAATGAAACGTTTCAAAAAGTGGCGGCAAAAAATGATAGCCCTGATCGGTCAATTCAATCAGTTTAGCCGATTTTATGGTGGATAAAAAACGGTCCAACTCGGTGCAATGACCTTCGATTAATCCACGATAACGATCCGGCCAATACAGGCTTCTGTGCAAGGCCACGTCCTTTTGTTTTTGAAGCTTTTTCAGGGCCAGATATAAAGTGTAATGAAAGGTCTTTAGGTCAATTGAGGTCTTTCCATTTTTGATCATGCAGAGAATTAAAGACGATGCTAGGTGGCTGAGGTTGACCGTAATACCGGTGTAAAGAGCGTGCATAGACAGATCGCGAATGCGTTTGGTTTCTTTCGAAATACATTTGATCAACATGCGTTCCGTCCAGTCTTCGCCGTGTTCACCGCGCAGGTTAAACAGGTCACCTAAGGACCGGACTTTTTTGAAATAACGTTCCAACAACATGCGTTCCCACCACGGCCAGTGTTTTTGGGTGTACAATGCATCGCCCAAACGAATGTCCATGTCGGTGTCTTTCAGCAATATATTGCCTTCGATCACCAGCTCTTCCATGAATTGGCGGCTGAGCCCCTTGGACCATGATTCCGCTGTACGGCTGAAGGCATTTTCATCAATGTGCAGGGGGTAAAAGGTAATGGTTCCGGGGATAACGGCGGTGGGTTTTGAGGCCGCTTTGATCAGGGCGGCTTTGGACGGCATTTTTAAGGTTCGTGTCCAGCGGTCCAGCCGGGCCAGATCATTTCTTTGGTGAAGGCTGAGAATGCGGCGTTTGAAGATGTCTAAGGTCAGGGCCAGTWCGCTSGCSCCTTTGTGGTGTTTGCGGCGWYCTTCGGCGGTGCGGGAATAGATGTTGTATTCGCCTTSRTCGTCTAAYACTTGGCGGTCTTTGACCATGCCRCCTTCGGGAAAGATWACGACCTTGCGGCCCTKTAAAATYTCACCMGCYAAAAACGGCAACAATCCCGGCATGGTATTGGGYACGGCCCCCACCYKRCGCAAAAAWGAACTGACCYGKTSRTTGCCTKCGAACAAYKCATGATCGGCAACGGATCGRCAATAGGCYCCGGTGGCYTGRTGRATGATRTARGGYGGRATAATGGTTTCAAAACGGGCRAAATGATTGAACAGGAAGATGTCGCCCTGTTSGGTAAGGCCTTCGTCGTGATGAACTTTGACGTTTACRCCCAAYGTTYYGCGCAGGGTRTGAAAAGACCGRACACACCAATTRTATGTGTCTTCGTTCAGATCAAAATCGGMRTCCATGTGCGTCATATYGTAGGAACCTTTTCAGGCTTTCCCCCCTACACATGNTATATAGTARCTCAWATGGASTTTACKWCAAAATGATWACACAAATAAACTTATGAGTTGGGGCGRCGATCAATSACTTTAGAGCTGTTTTTGACGTTATGACACGCSGTACAGTTYGACARGCTGACSGCTTTTTTCATNSSCTTTGNMGCYAATTTTGCGNGGSNCTRTGTTCGCGSACAAACCATTTYTTKGTGGWRATSCGCWGRCCAAYTTTRCGGGGGCGACTGCCGTTGTAAACCAAATATTCTTCGATTTGCAACCGGGTGGTTTTATCCAAGCTGACATCTTCACCAAAATGATTGCCCAAATCACTCATGATTTTTTGCCAAGCATAGGCCCGTAAATAACGTGGCGCATAAGCCGCATGGCAATCGCTGCATTCCTGAACGGTCAAAGCATCGGTCGCCAATGAAATTGCGCCAGAGGCCTGTGCATTATCCAATTGCAAAAGCGTAGGTGTCATATATAAAGTCCCGACAACAAGACCAAGGCGGCTGAGAGCTTTGAAGCGAGACGGACGTGCATTCATGATCATGGTCTTTCGGGTGAATTGGGCTAAACTGTACTGYTTTTTAAAACGGGAGACGAAAATGCGCAAGGGTTTGTACAAGGGTTTGCAACAGGTTGTTGGATTTATTTGTTTGGCTTTGGCCTTGTTTATTGGTCCGGTCGAGGCCCAAGACCGCACGCCAGAGACGTCAACCGGGTTGGTGAAGTCGAAAAATGTGATGGGCAAAAAGTTCATGATCGCGGTCGCGAATCCCTTGGCTTCACAGGCTGGCTATGAAGTTTTGTTGCAAGGCGGCAGCGCCGTAGACGCGATGGTTGCGGCGCAGATGATGTTAGGTCTGGTTGAACCGCAAAGCAGTGGTTTAGGCGGTGGGGCCTTTTTGGTTTACCACAATGCCCAAAAAAACACGGTCACCACATTTGATGGGCGCGAAACGGCCCCGGAAGCCGCAACACCTGATTTATTCTTAAAACCAGATGGCACCCCCCTGAAGTTTTATGATGCTGTTGTCGGCGGCAGGTCCGTCGGCACGCCGGGCACGTTAAAACTTATGTGGGATGCCCACCAACGTTATGGAAAATTAAGCTGGGCGCGGTTACTGGCCCCGACGGTGCGCCTTGCCGAACACGGTTTTCCGATTTCTAAACGCTTGGCGGCCTTGATTGAAAAAGACAAAGAACGCTTGGCTTCGCAACCCGCCACAAAAGCCTATTTTTTTGATGAAGCCGGAGAGCCTTTAAAAGCGGGTTATATTCTCAGGAACCATGAATACGCGCAGACTATGATTCATATCATCGAACGCGGTCCGACAGTTTTTTATGAACAAGAAATTGCCAGAGACATTGTTGAAGCCGTTCAAGACGGTGAAACCAATGGTAATCCGGGCGTGCTGAGCAAGCGGGACTTGGCCGCTTATAAAGTCATTGAACGTCCTGCGGTGTGTATGATGTATCGCGAAAATAAAGTGTGCGGCATGGGACCACCGTCATCGGGGGCGTTAACCGTCGGACAGATTTTGGGTATGTTGAACCATTTTGATCTTTCCGAAAAGTCGGCAAAATCGGTGCATTTGATTGCCGAGGCCAGTCGTTTGGCGTTTGCCGATCGGGGCTTGTATATGGCCGATAGTGATTTTGTGAACATGCCGACGAAGGGCTTGTTGGATCCTGAATACCTTAAACAACGGGCCGCCTTGATTGACCCGAACAAGGCCGCCGATGCGGTTGAAGCGGGTAATCCTCCTTGGCCGAACCGCGAAGCGCGTCTTCAAGATAACGCCATTGAATTTCCCTCAACATCGCATATGTCAATCGTGGATGGCGCGGGCAATGCGGTGTCGCTGACCACCACCATAGAAAATGGCTTTGGTTCGCGGTTGATGGTGCGAGGGTTTTTGTTGAACAACGAGCTTACCGATTTTTCCTTTGTTCCCGAAAAGAATGGAAAGCCTGTCGCTAATCGGTTAGAGCCGGGCAAACGTCCGCGTTCATCCATGGCCCCGACGATTGTTTATGGCCCGGATGGAAAGTTAAAATTGGTGGTGGGATCACCCGGCGGTTCGCGCATCATTGGTTACGTTGCGAAAACGTTGGTGGCAATTTTAGATTGGAATATGGATGTGGCGTCCGCATTATCCATGCCCCATTTTGTGGACCGCTTTGGCACGGTGGACATCGAAAACAATGATCTGTTGGCACCGTTAGAAGCTATGGGGCATAAGGTTAAGGTGCGCGAGCTGAACAGTGGTTTGCATGCGATTTCGATTGGTCCTGCGGGTTTGGTGGGGGCGGCTGATCCCCGGCGCGAAGGTCATGTTTTTGCGCAGTAGTTTGTAAAACATACAGGCAATCTTAACGGTATATTTAAGTTCGAATGGCACATTTAGCCTCTTTGAAATTCTATTTATGCTGCTGAGAGTGCGATGTCTACTATTCCCAAAATGTTTACCGTCGGCCTTTTTATGGGCGCTTTAACGGTGTCTTCTGTGCATGCGGACGAGGGTCTGTACGCGGGTGTTGCCGTTGGTTTTACCAAAGCCCCTGATACTACGGCCAGCGGTCCCAGCGGCGGCAAAGTCAAATTTGACAATGGTCATATGGGGGCTGTTTTTGTTGGCCATGATTACGGTTCGAACATCTGGGCCGAGGTCGAACTGGCCCGCCGAGCAACCGATCTAAAGTCGGTTGCGGGCAATATCGCCAGCGGTGAAGCCCTTGCCACCAGTTTGATGATCAATGTGATCTATGATGTGGATGTTGATCTTCCCGTCACGCCGTATGTTGGCATAGGCCTTGGTGTGGCTCAGGTCAAAATGGATGGGGCCAGCCCCTTTGGTGGGGTTTCGATCAATGATTCTGCTGTCGTCGGCGCTTTTCAGGCGATTGTTGGGGCCCGTTATGCGCTGACCGATCAGGTCGACGTATTTGGCGATTACCGTTATTTTAAAACCGCTGATGTGGACTTGTCGACCCAGAACGGCGGGACCACGTCCATGGACTTTTCAACCCACAGCGGATTGTTGGGTTTGCGCTATTCATTTGGTGGTTCTTCAGCTGCGCCCGTTACCAGCAACGGTGAAGACCAAGGAGTCCTGCAGGCCGATAAGAACACTGCAGCCGTTGTTGAACCTGTTCAAATGGCGGCGATGGAACCTGCAGTCAAAGAGCCTGTCGCAAAACCGATCCCTGAACAAACAAAACCGGCGCGGACTTTGCCCGAAGCGTATGTGGTGTATTTTGTTTTGAACAAAGCCGAACTAACACCAGAGGGACACACGATTATTCAACAAGTCGCCGACAATGCAAAAGCGATGGAAATCACGCGCCTTCATTTAACGGGACATACGGATCGTTCCGGCAAAGAAGACTATAACTTAGAACTCTCCAAACGGCGTGCAGCAGCGGTGCGTGTGGCTTTTGTGGCGTTGGGTTTTGAATCCGCAAACATTTCGATTAGGGCTAAGGGTGAAACTGTGCCTGAAATTGATATTCAGGGTCATGAATTTGAGCCTAAAAATCGCCGGGTCGAAATCGTGCTGCCTTAGCTTTTAAGCTTAATTCGGATACGAAATGCTGATCACTTCCAGCTCTTCTTCTCCGGCTGGGGTGTGTACTATCACCAAGTCTCCAACAGACTTTTTCATCAAGGCGCGGCCTACGGGCGAATCCAGGCTGATACGGCCCAAATTGGGTTCGGTTTCATCTTTGCCGACGATGGTGATGGTTTGTGCGTTGCCGTTTTCGCGCTCATAACAAACGGTTGCTCCAAAATAGACTTTGCTTTGATCCGATTGCAGGCGGGCCTCAACAACGGTAAGGTTTTCCAGCCGTTTGCGCAGATAGCGCACGCGCCCATCGATTTGGCGCAGACGTTTTTTGCCATAGATATAATCGCCATTTTCCGAACGATCACCATTGCCGGCGGCCCAATGCACGGTCCGCACAACCACCGGGCGCTCAACGTCCCAAAGCTCATGCAGTTCGTCTTGCAGGCCCTTGAACCCATCAGGACTGATGCAATCGGCAAATTTAGACATCACCCGCCTCGGACACCAACAGCGTTAAAGGTTCTGACGTGCGCGTGGTTTGATCTAACCGCCACGCTTTGGTTTCCATCGCTTGGGCCTTATTGATGGCGGTGATCAGCCAAATGAATTGGCCCTCATACGCCATGTCCATATCGGTTTCGGATGGCTTTGCTGGGTGGTCGGGGTGGGAATGGTAATGACCGATGATATCATCGCTGGTATTTTCAAGCGCGCGCATGACGTCAAAGCGGACTTGGGCATCGACTTCAAAGCTGTCTTTAGTGTTGTGTTTAGACATATTGGGGCTGGGGGCGATGCGGGTGACGATGAAAAAGCCCGGGGCTTGTTCATGGCCCACCAGCAATCCACAACATTCTTGGGGATAGGCCTGTTCGCCATGCCCTTGGATGTCGGCAAGCTGGTCTGTGCTGATCGTAATGATCGCCATATTATTGCCCGGTGTTGATGCGGCTGAGAACCTTACCCGTGGCCAAGTCCAAAACCCAAACCTGATCCCCCTTGGTGCCGTCGCTGGACGTGATGACAATCAATTGTGTGCCAGACGGTGTGGCCGACACAATGCTGGCCCCTGCGGGCAGGTCCAATTGAATGTTGCCAAAGGCGGTCACCGGAACAGATGTGCCGGAAACCGGAGCAGAAGGCATCACTTCGCTGGTTGTGGATTCATTATCGCTGAAATCAAAAAACTTAAAGTCAGCATTCTGAGACTTCTGATATAGTCCATAAACAATCAAGGTCATCAAGGTCGCGATGGCCAGAGTCATTATAATAATGATCCCCTTTAATGCATTCATGGTTTAGGTCCGATCTTTTAGATATGAAAAACGATAATACACAGACGACATACACCGTCACGGTACCCAAAAACAAGGCTGGCTTGCGATTAGATAAGTTTTTAGTCTCCGAAGTCGAGGGTTATTCGCGGTCTCGCCTAAAGGCTTTGATGGATGCGGGGCATGTGRCGTTGGSGGATGGGCCCGCAAMGGATGCYTCMAAAAARGTYAAAGAGGGTGATGTWTATACCGTCACCATCCCCCCCGTGGTGGCSGCTGAACCCRAACCCCAARAYATTCCRCTGAMCGTTGTMTAYGAAGACGATGATGTGATTGTCATCGACAAACCCCCGGGGTTGGTGGTGCATCCGGCGGCGGGCAATGCGGATGGAACCTTGGTGAATGCCTTGTTGGCGCATTGCGGGGACAGTCTTTCTGGCATCGGCGGGGTCGCGCGCCCGGGCATCGTGCACCGTTTGGACAAAGGCACCGGGGGGTTGATGATTGCGGCTAAAAATGATGCGGCTCATGTGGGGCTCAGCAAACAATTTGCCGACCATTCCATGGACCGGGCTTATTTGGCGTTGGTGTGGGGCGTGCCGATGCCACCCAAAGGCGAAATCGAAGGCAACATCGGGCGCAGCCCTAACAACCGTAAAAAAATGGCGATTGTTGAACGCGGCGGGAAATATGCTTTGACCCGCTATAAGGTTTTAAAGACCTTTGGTGATGTTGCCGCTTTGGTCGAATGTCGCCTCGCCACCGGGCGTACCCACCAAATTCGCGTGCATATGGCCTCAATTGGGCATTCTTTGATCGGAGACCCCGTTTATGGCGGGGCAGGCCGCAGTAAACGCTCAAAGTTGCAAGGAGAAGCCAGAGAGGCTGTGGATAACTTGGATCATCAGGCTCTTTATGCCTATAAGTTAGGATTTATCCACCCCGTAACACAACAAAAAATTGTATTACAAAACAAAAAAGACAACTTTATCAACGCTATGTCAGGCAAGTTAGAAAGATATTGACAAGCAACTAATCCCGAGTAAAATAGTTAGGTATTGTGAGCGGTCCGGCCCCAAAGAGACCGTATTTAATGTTTGATTTGATTATTTCGGGAGGTTTCCACCATGGCACAGGCTTTGAAAGTCCGCTCAAATTTAGCTATAAATCCCCTTTCTAAAAAAGAAAAATCAGCTTCAAAAGCATCGGCTTCAAAAGTGTCTGCCGCGAAAAAAACGCGTGCGAAAAAATCGGCTGTAAATAATAATGTTATTTCCGCTTTAGGGATCTCCCCCGAACAAAACTTGTCACGTTATCTTCAAGATATTCGCAAGTTTCCTATGTTGTCGTTGGAAGAAGAACAAGATCTTTCCAGGCGTTGGGTTAAATTTGAAGACCAGAAAGCTGCCGATAAGTTGATCACCAGCCACTTGCGTCTGGTGGCTAAAATTGCCATGGGTAATCGTGGCTATGGCTTGCCGTTGGCCGACCTCATTGCCGAAGGAAACATCGGCATGATCCAAGCCGTTAACCGTTTTGATCCAGAAAAAGGTTTTCGGGTTTCGACCTATGCCATGTGGTGGATCCGCGCCGCGATCCAAGAATACATCTTGCATTCTTGGTCAATGGTCAAGATGGGGACAACAGCAGCACAAAAGAAATTATTTTTCAAYTTGCGTCGTCTCAAAGGTCAAATGAAAGCTTATGAAGACGGCGATTTGACGCCAGAACATGTTGATATGGTTGCCAAAAATCTGGGCGTATCTGAATACGAAGTGGTGAATATGAACCGCCGTTTAAGCGGCGGGGATTCTTCCCTGAATGCGCCGATGCGTATGGATGGTGACGGCGAATGGCAAGATTGGTTGGAAGATGATCATCAAAGCCAAGAAGACACCCTGTCAGATATGCAAGAACTTGTACAACGCCGCGAATTGTTGGCGGGTGCCATGAAAGGCCTGTCCGACAGAGAACGGCTGATTTTGTCGGAACGGCGCTTGAAGGATGTACCAACAACTTTGGAAAATTTATCAAAGTCTTTTGGTATTTCGCGTGAGCGGGTTCGTCAGATTGAAGTCTGTGCGTTCGAAAAGATTCAAAAATCTGTGAAAAATACGGTGATTGATCAAAAGATATCCCATTGATCCCCATTGATATCTTGGTTGTTATTTCGTCAATGATTTTTCCGTGTGGTTTTCTTGCTGGCTGGCACGYTGCTGTTCAACAATGGCCGCAACATCAGCCCCCCATTCTTCGATCAAGAGTTTTTGTTCACCGCGCAACTGCGCCACCTTGCGTTGTTGCATGATCATCACAAACGAACTGATCAGGCTGGGCAAGGCCATGTAAATCAACCAGCYAAAGGCCGACGCGGCATACATCACCATCATCGCCACCAAATCTGTGGTGATGCCCATGGCCGCATTAARGGTATTGTCCGTACCCCATAATTTGACGATGTACGGAAACACACCGATAAAGTTGAGGGAACCCACGGTGAAAGTTGCACTTTTTCCGATGCTGCGATCAATCAAGCGGGCAACCAGGGTTRGTAACATGCCAAAAAAGAGAACNACSWYRSTCRRYMSAGYYWAAANAATSANGCMRGGTGCCAACTAAAATTATCCATGTCAGTATCGAGGCTTTGTTTTGTGAAGCATTTTGTTGAGTTTCTTGGTCTGACTTGCTCATTTTTGCTTCCCTTACATTAACATTACGATAATGATGGCGCAGGTGGCGATCATACCGGCAACAAWGGCAAACATAGCTGTGGCTTTTTCCCCCGCTTCCAAGGCGACTTGTTCTTGGTCAATGTCTTCGCCAACAGTGGCTTGAATTTCGGTTTCGGCGATCGAAAATTCATATTGAGCTTGCTTAAAGGCCAAGGTGTCATTGTGGCGGCGTTCGGCATTGTCGATCAAATCGAACAATTCCGGAAGGCTGCCTTGACGGACCAAAGACGGAATTTCTTGTTCGATGGTGCGTTGTGTGGTGCGGCTGTGATAGGTGCCGATCACCGGTTGCAACAATCCCCCAACCCAGCTGGACAGACCAAACAGGTTTTCATGAGCTTGTCTCCATTGAATTAAAGCCAACAAACTTAACAAACCAACTAAAGAAGCGTCTTCTTGTTGATTGTTCAAGGCATTTATATGCGGTTGGATATCGGTTTCAAAATGTGTGGCAATAAACGCGATGATGTGTTTGTCCATGGGCCGATCGTGACTGTCGATTTCGTTAGAAATGGCATCCAAAGTGGGCAACAGATTATCGATATCATCGACATATTGGTGTTGCAAAAAACCGCCTTGGCAGGGCAGTTTTTTGTTCAGTTCGTACAGACAGCGTTCCATGCCATAGCCTTGGGTCCCCAATTGCACAAAGGACCGCAGGGTTTTAAAGGTTTTAACCAACATCTTGATTTCAGAGTCTTGTGCCGCCTGAACGTTGCTCCAATACGCAATCAGTTCGCGGGAGATGATTTCGCCTTGAATTTGAAAGCTTCCGGTGCGCAGATATTCTGTCGCCATCGCCGTACCAAAACCGTTAGGCATAAAGCTGAACCCCTTAAAAMSMMTRKGKYYTMWNNNGGRGTCAWKYNNCKCATAMWRGCWTYACWRRYYWRKATWKCWTYTKATCCTTCGGGCTTGCCTTCGTGGACCTTCGACAGTGTGAGCAGCGTTGCCAGTTCATCGGCAAGTTCCGGATTGTTAAGGGCTTTGCGCACCCATAGGTCAAAGGCTGAATTTTTAAGGGCGGCAACCGCATCGGTAATGTTTTTCGAAAAAGCATGGGCAATGATTTTAGGGCTCAGGTAGTTTTTGCCCTTAAATTTGTACGGGGCCTTGGCTTTGACAATGCCCATGTATTGGATGTTTTGTTGTTGGGTGCTTTCCATCCAATTGTAAACGGTGTCCAGCGTCCAGCGCCCATCCGCATCATCAACCAGCAATCCCCGAACGACTTCAATCATCTGCAGGGGAATGCGTTCGTTACTGCACAGAGAATTATAGCTGCCTTCATCGCATTTTGCGACCAGGATGTCTTCATCCGTGCTTTTTTGGGCGGGGTTTTTGCCGAGCAATAAAAAAGTGATGACGATGCCTAACGCATACATGTCGTCACGCGAATCCCCCGCGCCCCGGCCCGCTGGGGTGGCCATGGCACATTCTATCGGCTCGTAAACCAGCGGTTGGTCATGGCCTGGCGGGGTGGTGACGTAATCTCCTAACACTAAATGTTCGCGGTCTTTATCCATATAAAACAGATTGTCCAAGCGCAGACCGCGGTGGGCAATGCCAATAGAGGCAAGTTTCATGAGCCCCGGCATAATGTGTTCCATGAACCGGGGGATGATTTCGTATTCATTGATCTGGATTGGTTTGTTGCCAAACGCGGACGTCAAACGTCCACCCAAAGGACGTTCAAAAATGACAATCATGCATTTTTGCCCCAACGGTGACCAAAACGCCGGACCAAAATCGACCAAAGGCATAAGTCCTTTGCTGGAACTGTTGCGCAGCCTTTTCATGGTTTCGGCGTTCGCAGGCAAAGCTGGTGAACACACCAAGGCAAACAAATTGCGATTGGGTTCACGGCGATCTTCGACCGCATAGGCTAGGGCTGTTGGAGAATCGAGTGCCGCTAAAGGCATCACTGGAAAAACCAGATAACGGTCGTTTAAGGTCGATGGGGGATGCTGTTCGGCGTCGTTTTCGACAGTCGGGGCGGGAGATGTGGATGCGGGCACAGCTTCGCTGCCCGTTCCTTCATGAAGATCTCCATGCGAATCGGGTGTGTCGGTATCTGATTGGACCGTTTCTACGGCCTGCTTCAGGGCTTCTGCCATTACGGCCCTCCTGCTCGAATTCTACGAGCACATTTCACTATATGAAACAATAGCGAATAAACCCCCAAGAATCAATGACTTTCGGGGGTTTACTTAAGCGTATGGTTAACTGTGTTTTCGTCGGTGTTCTAATCGACGAACGGGTCTTTGACCAAAATTGTATCGTCGCGTTCGGGACTGGTGGACAACATCGCCACCGGAGCACCAATCAGTTCTTCGATCCGCCGCACATATTTGATTGCGGTGGCCGGTAGATCAGCCCAACTGCGTGCGCCATAGGTGGTGTCGGACCAGCCTTCCATAGTTTCGTAAATGGGTTCGACATTTTCTTGTTCTTTGGTGGACGCGGGCAAATAATCCAGCTCCCGACCATTCAGACGATAGCCGATACAGACTTTGATTTCGTCCATGCCGTCCAAAACATCCAGCTTTGTCAAGGCGATCCCCGTAATGCCGTTGACCTTGACCGCTTGGCGAACCAACACCGCGTCAAAATAACCACAGCGGCGCGCGCGGCCCGTTGTGGTGCCAAATTCATGTCCACGTTCGCCCAATCCCTTGCCCACATCATCAAACAACTCGGTGGGGAAGGGGCCAGCACCGACGCGGGTGGTGTAGGCTTTGGTGATGCCCAAAACATAATCGATGGCATTCGCGCCCATACCAGACCCGGTTGCCGCTTGACTGGCGACCACGTTGGATGAGGTCACAAAGGGATAAGTTCCGTGGTCGATGTCCAACATGGTGCCTTGAGCGCCTTCAAACAAAATACGCTTTCCGGCCCGTTTGGCTTCGTCCAAAGTTTTCCATGTGGTGTCGATGTACGGCAAAATGCTTGGTGCTAGGGCCATTAATTCTGACACAACATCGGCCGCCACCAATTCGTCCTGACCAAAACCACGCAACAGCGCGTTGTGATGGAACAACATTTTGTCGACTTTTTCTTTGACCAATTCGGCATCATTTAAATCACCCGCGCGAATGGCACGTCTGGCGACCTTGTCTTCGTATGCTGGCCCAATGCCGCGTCCGGTGGTGCCGATTTTAGCTTTGCCCAGGGCTTTTTCACGGGCTTGGTCCAAATTCGCATGAAGCGGCAAAATCAACGGTGCATTTTCGGCAACCTTTAAAGTTTCCGGCGAAATCTCGGCCCCTTGTGCGCGCAGGGTTTCGATTTCTTTGAGCAAGTTCCAAGGGTCCAAAACCACACCATTGCCAATCACAGACAACGTGCCTTTGCGGACGATGCCAGAGGGCAGGATGTGCAGTTTGTAAACCACACCTTCGATGACCAGCGTATGGCCCGCGTTGTGTCCGCCTTGAAAACGAGCCACAACGTCGGCGCGTTCAGACAGCCAGTCTACGATTTTGCCTTTGCCTTCATCACCCCATTGCGAGCCGACGACAACCACATTGGCCATTTTGTATCCCCTTAAACTTTGTTTAGTCGAGTTTGTTCACGGTGCCGTTTTGCAACACATGTGAGCAACCAAGATGCCGAGCGTCTTGCTCAGCCGTGTTTGTATTTTCAAGTCCGGCTTTGGCGCGCCAGCCTTCGTTGCGTAATTTTTTAGCCGCAGCCGCATCTGTGCCAAATGGCAAAAAGACGCAGTCGCTTTGGGAGGCAGGTTCAACCGCCTTCATCACCGTATCCATGAACAAGGTTAGACCCGTTGCGGGCTCTCCGGCTTGGTACCGTCCACCGCGACCCAATTCGCCCATGACGGATCGGGAAAATACCGAAAAAGTAACACCAGAATGGTATTCAAATCCACGGCTTTCAACCGGATCAAGCGTCAGGGCTAAGTCTGGACGAGCAGCTGTAATGCCTTCGATCACGGCTTTTAAATGGGCACGAAGCCCGGCAGCCTCATGCGGTAAATCAATGCCATCTAATGCAGCAATGGCGTCAACCGCCGGGCCTGTGGCTTCTATCAGGGCCACAAGAGTGGCGGTAATATCCGCACCCAATTGATCGGTTAAGCCTTTAATACCCTGAGCATCTTTACGATCCAGCGCGGTTCTTAAGGTGGCTTGGGTATCGGTATTTAGGTCTAAATCTTTGATAATCGCGGGGCACAGGGTGGGCAGGCCCAAATCAATGCTGAGGTTTTTCACGCCTGCGGCTTCTAAGGCTTCGGCGGCCATCAGCACGACTTCAACATCGGCGGCGGGACCGCTGGCACCGATCAGTTCCACACCGACCTGACCAAATTGACGTTCGGGGCGCAATTGAGAGCTCTGCACCCGGGCGACCTGACCGGAATAGGCCAGACGTAAAGGACGCGGAGAATTGCTGAGGCGTGACGCGGCAATGCGGGCGACCTGCAAAGTCATGTCGGGGCGCAGGGCCAGCATGCGTTGACTTTGCGGGTCTTGCACGCGAAAGGCTTGTTCCGCCACGGCTTTTCCAGTGCCCAACAACAGGTTTTCTTCAAATTCCATCAACGGCGGTTTGACACGGGCATAGCCCCAGCCATCAAACGCAGCAATCAAAAGCTCCGCCGTTTTGGCCTCATGGGCGGCCTCTGGCGGTAATCCGTCTTGCATACCAGCGGGCAACAAAGCCTTATCGGGAAGTGAACTCATGGAAATATACTCATGGACATAAACTCGGGAAACAAATGGCTTAAAATTGAATGTTCGTAACGCCACTTAAGGACTCCGGTGGGATTCCCTTGGCAAGCTCATTGTTTAGTAGCTGAAAATGAGGCTTTGAGCAAGGGTTTGAGCTTTAAGAATTGTTAATGAAAGCAAACTATATTTGTTGAACTTACAAACGGTGGAATGACCAATGAGCGTTGAAAATATACAGATGGACGAAAAAGCCACATCAGCTTTGAAAAGCTTGATGACCTTTGGTTTGTACGGTGCCGTTGTGGCCGTGGGCGCCGCTGGTGGAATGATGGCTTTGCTGTTAGCGGCTTAAGCTCATTTAAACGTCTTTGACAGATGCTGACTATCGATCTTCCACACCCCTTTTTCAATCACCTTATCGTCCTTAAAACGGACAAAACTGCGCCGTTTATAATGGGGCAGAACCCGCGCAAGTTTGCTCAGGCTTTCGGCCGTTTTTGCGGTGATAAATAAGCTTGCTCGTCCGGTTTTATCGCGTTCGACCCAGGCCTGGGCGTCGGTGGATTCAAGGGGGCTTTTCAGGTTCAGCGCGATGACGATGCGCGGGCCTTCAGCTTTGTTTGCGATCTTAAAGGACCGCTGCAACAAACGTTTAGTTAAAGCCAAGGCAATGTCTTTGACTTCGGCCTGAAATTCTAACTGTGTCTCTGGGTTTAACGTCACATCGCGCAAAATGGGCGGGGTTTCCTCCGCTTGCAAACGGCGAAAAACGTCAAAATTTGGATCGATGTGCAAGGACAGAACGGGGCTTTTGGCCTTAAACGTAAAGTTCTGAACTCTTTTGTCCAAGCGCACTTGAAAATCTTCGCTCCCCTTTTGGGTCTCGACCCGCACGGGAATGACCAATGGATAGGCTTTGGATTGCTTGAGGGTAAAGCGAACATGGCTTCCGTTGGCCTTGGCTTTGGTGAGATTAAGGCTGGGGGCGCCGGCCGCGTTCACCCAAATGTCAAAAAAGGTCGCTAAATCTTCACCCGAAGCAGTCTCAAAAGCGGTTTGCAGGTCGGTCCAGCTGGCAACATTGTAGGTATGGGTGCGGTAGAAATCTTGCAGGGCTTGGTTAAAAGTTTCCGCCCCCAAACGGATTTTCAACATATGAAACACAAACGCCGTTTTGCCATAACCAACCACTTGCAGGGCATCGTGGGTCCGAGAGCGAAATTGGCTTAATGGGATGTCGGTGCCGTTGGGCAGGGCAGCATAATTGCGGAGCCATTCTAAACGTTTAGCCCGTCCGCCATCGTTGTTTTTCAGTGCGGACTGTACCAGATCAGCCTGAAATGTGGTCAGACCCTCGGCCCAATTTCCCGAACCATAATCCACATCCACCGCGTTGCCCCACCAATTGTGCAGGACTTCATGGGGCAGGGATGTTGAACGGATAAACGGTAACGCCAACACCCGCCGCCCAATATAGGTCAATCCCGGCAAGCCCCAACCGACCGGGGCAATGCCTGATACAATGGAAAATTCTGAATACGGATAAGGGCCGATGGTTTGGATGCCGTCTTGGATATAGCGCACCGTGTCGCGTAAGTATCCATCCGCCAATGGCCCCAGTTCCGCGTGGAAATAGGTGCGCACCCGAATGTCGTCGGCCCAGCGTTCAGAAATTTCAAACGGTCCGGTGATCAGGGTCGGTGGCGGGCTGGGTTGGGTGTTGCTAAAACGCGCCGTATAATTGGTCCCTTTTTCGGATTCGGCTGATAAGCGACCGGGCGTTAACCATTTTTGGCCCTCATCAATGCTGCCGGAAATATCCCAAGTGGCAAGGAAGTTTAGGGGGTTAGCCAGCCAATTTCGCCCCAAATACCCGCCTTCGGCCGTTAAAAAAGGAGGGGTATTGCGGGTCTTTAAAAGGGCTTTGGTGGTGATGAAAACTTGATGCTCGCCTAGTGGTCCTAAATCAACAACAAACATCCCCCGGTCTGGTGAAATGTTTTGCGAAATTCCATCGACTTGGAGGCCTTGGATTTGAAAGGCTGACGACAGGGTGAAGGTGGTTTTTCCCTGGCCTTTAACTTGGATCAGGTCTTCTACAAAAACATAGCCTTGGGCCGGGCTCAAGTGCACGTTGGCGTCGTGATGTGCCGTGTTTTCAGCCCATACCGGGGCTGTGAACAACAAGACCATTAAAAACGCAGTCAAAATTTTCATGGATGATTGGGTTTTTTGGCTTTGTGGGGAAAACGCGCCACGATGTCCACGGTGTCGGCCCCGCGCCTGACGATTAACGGTAACCATGTGCCGGGCGCCATGGCCTGAACGGTTTTGATTAAATCGCCAGCGGTGCGCATGTGTTGCCCGGCGGCAAACGTGATGACGTCGTCTTTCAAAAGTCCAGACGCTTCGGCGACGGATGTTTTAACCACGTTGTTGATGTACACGCCGCCCGCCTTGGCGGTTTCGATCATCACGCCTAATCGAGGTTTAGGTGCGGCCTTTACGGTTTCGATGGATTTCAGGCCAAATACGGCGGTGGCGATGTTGGTGTTCAGGTCGTCACAGGGGCGTTCGCTATCCCACGGGATCAGCACCGAAAACTTGGTCACGCCCAAGTCCGTCAATTGGTGCGGAATACCATAGCCGTTTTCCAAATGTCCACGGCCTGCAATGGCGACCATCTGAGCCGTGGTTTTTGTGTTCACCATAGCCTCAGCCATGGCCCGGTCCCACGTGACCTGCACATCGACAAAATTCGAAAATTGCGGATCGTCCTTGGTCTTGATGTTTTTATCATTGCTGTGCAAAGCATAAATTTCGCCCAGCATATCCAGATACTCCTGAGACGGTGGTTTGGGATTACCCAAGCCCAAACGCTCATCTTTAGGAATCGCTTTCCAGCCGAGCTTCGAGATTTTGTTGGTTAGTTTTTTATCAACGTTTAAGGCCACCATGGGCACGTGGTTGATGCGGGCAAAGTGAAACAGCGGCAGGTACAGTTTGGGATCATATTTCCACACCGTATTCCATTCGCTTTGTTTGATGAATTCGTCTTCGCTTAAATTCCCTGCGACCCATTTATCCAAAACGGGTTGCAGACGCCGCGGAAAAGATTCAAACCCCAAAACCATGTCGGGCCGTTGCGCATACAATTGGGCGATGGTTTGCATCTGCCAACGATGGTGGTCGGCCACGTCATGGGTTTCGCCCAACATAATGACATCTTGATTTTTCAACTGGCTCAACATGGTGGCCGTGGGGATATTTGATTTTTGGTTTGGATCAAACCAGGTTCCCGGAGCAACGCAAGATGAAGATACGGCGGCTTGGGCCGTGAAGCTCATCGTTAAAACGGAGAGGCTGGCAATAAGAAAAAAGCGTTTGATCATCATGGATTTAATGTACCACAGTCTGTATCGTTAAAAAAAGTTTTGAGCGGAGAAAATGTGTGAGTTCTAAAGGTGTGGTCGCCGCAGGTGATTTGCAAACGGCAAATGCAGCGGCAGAGGTTTTAAAATCCGGAGGCAATGCTTTTGATGCGGTTTTGGCCGCGTTGTTTGCTTCAACCGTGGCCGAACCCGTGCTGTCCAGCTTGGGCGGTGGCGGCTTTTTGATGGCCAAACCCGCCGAGGGTGCGGCCGTTCTTTACGATTTTTTTGCGCAGACGCCGATTGTTAAAAAAAGCGAGACAGATTTCAAACCGATTCTTGTCGACTTTGGCCCCGTGACCCAAGAATTTCACATCGGGCTGGGCTCAATCGCCATGCCGGGTGTGGTTAAGGGCGCGTTTGATGTTCACAAAGATCTTGCCACCATGTCGATGAACGACATTGTGGCTCCGGCGCGAAAGTTGGCCCAAGAGGGTGTGCAGATGTCTGCTTTGCAGGCTCATATTTTTGAAATTGTGAAGCCGATTTACCAAGATTGCCCTGAATGTTCGCACCAATACGAAAGCCCCGCCACACCGGGGGCCTTGATTGGGGCCGAAGAAATCTTGCGCATTCCCACCGCCGCCGATTTCATGGACGCCTTGGCCCATGAGGGTGAAGATCTTTTTTATCGGGGGGAAGTGGCCCAAAACATCGCCAGAGATTGCGAAGATAAAGGTGGTCATTTAGCGCGCGCGGATTTTGAGGCTTATCAAGTGCTCAAACGCAAACCCCTGTGCGTGAATTTTCAAGGCTCACAGATTTTGACCAATCCGCCGCCTTCTGTGGGCGGTATTCTGATCGGTTTTGCCTTGGAACTGTTGAGCGATACCGGGCTGAAAAAAATGGGCTGTGGCTCTTTTGCTTATTTGCAACGTCTGGCCAACGTCATGCATCTGACCAATCAAGCGCGGGTCGAAAGCGGCCTGAATTTACACCCGGAAAATGGCACCGAAACTTTGCTGGACCCAAATTTTTTGGATCGTTACCGCAAAGACGTGTTGGGCCAACCCAAATCCCATCGGGGCACCACACACATCAGCGTCATTGATGCCAAAGGCAATGCGGCGTCGATGACGTTATCGAACGGTGAAGGCTCAGCTTATATCGCACCGAACACGGGCATGGTTTTGAACAATATGTTGGGTGAAGAAGACATCAATCCGGCGGGGTTAGGCAACTGGATAGAAGACACCCGCCTGTCGTCCATGATGGCCCCCAGCCTGATTGAACGACCAGATGGGCTTTTGGTGGCGTTGGGGTCGGGCGGGTCAAACCGTATTCGTACGGCCATTTTACAAGTGGTCTTGGGCCTTTTGGAATTTGACCAAGCTTTGGAAGCAGCGATTATTCAGCCCCGTATCCATTATGAAAACGGCGTGTTGAATGTGGAACCAGGATTTTTAGAAGGCGTTAACGCGCGCCTAAAAGAAACCTTTCAGGCGACCAAATGTTGGGATCAACAAAGCCTGTTTTTTGGGGGTGTTCACGGCGTTGAGTTTAATGTTCGCACAAAACACTTCGCCGGAGTCGGAGACCCGCGCCGGGGCGGCGTGACGATCAGCGTTTAAGCCCGGTTTTTCGATCTTCAATATAGCGAATGGCTTTATCTGCTTGCCCCGTGCAATTTTGAAGCTTGTCACAAGGGACACCATCTTCACAGCCTTCGCGTTCATGGCTGGTGGCCATTTTGTTCGCGTTGCAAATTGAACGGGCAAAGCTCCACAGAAACGATCTTGGATTGGCGGGCGTCGAAAGGTCGGTGCGGGTAATGTCATCAAACCGAACGGGCTGGGTCGTGGCGGGCGCATCTAGCTCGGCAACGTGYATGYCCAAAACTTTTTTATCTGCCATCGTGTTGATCCTTTCTGGATCAGTGTCAGGTTTTCTGACTGGGAATTTACGGCCTAGGCACTATTTTTATGGTCTTTTCCCATCAATAGGGATCAAACAGAGCGCCTAAAACGTTCTCTTGGTGAAGATTGTTATGCACAAAAGTTCAAAAATTGGTTAACTATGTAAAGTTATCAGTATTTAGAGCCCGTAGAGAAGCCTGTAAAAGGTATAGCCCGGGATCAATTGAGGAGATTAAGCGTGACGGATTCACTTGCCGGTATTCAACTTCTGTCTGAATTGACGGATGAAGAAATAAAAATTGTCCAAAAAAGTTGCAGTTGGAAAACGTATGGGGCCGGTGAGCAGATCATCGACCAGCATTCCGAATCCCAAGACATTTATTTTATTGTCGATGGAGCCGTGCGGGTGGTGAACTATTCTTTGTCCGGTCGTGAAATCACATTTCAGGACTTAGAACCCGGTGGGCATTTTGGAGAATTGGCCGCGATTGACGGTTTGCCGCGTTCGGCCAGCATTATGGTCATGGGCGAGGCGCGCATTGCATCGCTTCCGGCAAAACAATTTAAGAACATCATTATCGAAAATCCAAATATCGCACTGAAATTGATGAAACACCTGGCCAAGTTGGTGCGCACATCAACAACGCGCATCATGGATCTTTCGACTTTGGGCGCAAACAACCGCGTGCATGCGGACGTTTTGGCGTTGGCGCGCAAATTCACAACAGATGACCTGACCGCTGAAATCAAGCCTATTCCGGTGCATTCTGATGTCGCGTCCAGAGTATCCACCACACGCGAAACCGTGGCCCGGGTAATGAGTGACTTAGCCCGTAAGAAAATTGTTGAACGGACCAAGACTTCATTGTTGGTGAAAGATTTGGAACGTTTGGAAAGTATGGTCGAGGACGTGCGCGGTTAATTTTTCTTTTTTGATGAGATGTGACCARCATCACTGAACACCACAGCCGGGAGAGCTATATTTTAGTCATAGACAAGCCGGGCTGGATCCCCGGCAGGTCACTGAAAATTAGATTAAGGATTTCAGACTATGACGACATTAAAAGCTATCGGATTAGCCTTACCGCTCTTGTTTTTGTCGATCGGCATGATGGGTTTTAATGACTTTGGCATGGTCAACACGTTCTGATCTTTTTCGGTTTCTCCCTGTTACTTCAAATCAAACTTAGGCTGTCACAAGTGTGGCAGCCTTTTTTTTGCTTTTTTAAAGACTTGTCTGCATTGACTTAAGGGGTCGGATGTAACAAAATCTTATTAAGATCAAAATTATATAATCGGTATGACCGTGATGAGGTGATGATGTCTAAAACTATTTTAATCGTTGAAGACAATGAACTGAATATGAAGCTCTTTAATGACCTGTTGCAGGCTCACGATTATGAAACCATCCAGACCAAGGATGGGCAAAACTTTATGGAATTGGTTCGTGAACACAAACCTGATTTGGTTTTGATGGACATCCAGCTTCCTGGGATTTCAGGCTTAGAACTTACCAAAATGCTGAAAGCCGATGATGAGCTTAAACACATCCCGGTGGTTGCGGTGACCGCATTTGCCATGAAAGGCGATGAAGAAAAAATACTCGAAGGCGGCTGTGAAGGCTATATCGCGAAGCCGATTTCAGTGCCGAACTTCTTGGAAACGCTCCATAAATTCCTCAATTAAAGCGGAGTTGGCTTTTAGAACACGAAAAAAACGCGCTYGTTGAGAGCGCGTTTTTTTATGTCTTTGATCACGGTATCGATGAGCCTGAAAACAGGGCCGTCGAAGAAGCTTTATTTGATTTTAGCTTCTTTAAATACAACGTGTTTGCGAACCACGGGATCGTATTTACGAAATTCCATCTTTTCGGTGATGTTGCGTGGGTTCTTCTTGGTCACGTAGTAGTATCCGGTATCAGCGGTGCTGACCAGTTTGATCAAGATTGTTGCTGATTTTGCCATGGCTTTGTTCCTGCCAAAAAATTCTGTAAAAACGTATGAGGGCCGTAAAATACGGCCAAATGCGCCGAAGTCAAGCCAGTATTCACAAATGTTGAAATTAATACCGCAATGCGGTGTTGACGATGTCGGGATTTAAAAGCGTGCTTTGATAAATATCGTCATCATTAATAACCTGTTCGGCCAGTTGAACCAACAAATCATTGGCTTTGGTGGGGGCAAAAACCTTAGCGGGGCAAGCCTTGCGCAGGTTGCGGCGCTGTCCGTTAAAAATTTCCCCCATGGCCCACCACTCCGCCATGTCACGGTGTTGTTGTTTTATATGCTTGGCGGCCAGAATGCTGTCGGTATTCGATTCGTTAGTGGCACACACCGAAGGCATTACGCCTAAACCATGCAAAGCATAACCCGTTGGTGATATCRGCCGTGACCACGTCAGAGTGATTTCGCCATCATTGGGCAGGCGCACCACGGTTTGTACGGTGCCTTTGCCATACGATGTGGTCCCCACCAAGGCGGCGCGGCCTAAATCTTGAAGCGCGCTGGCGACAATTTCCGCAGCCGAAGCGCTGTTGCCATCGACCAAAACCACCAACGGCAGACCTTGGATCAAATCAATGTCGCCGGCGGTATAGTCGTGAATGCTGTCGTTATGGCGGCCACGGGTGGAAATAATCAGGCCTTTTTCCAAAAAAAGATCGGCCACGTTCACAGATTGCGACAAAAGGCCTCCGGGGTTGCCGCGCAGGTCCAAAATGACCCCCGTAAGGGTTCCGTTGGTAAAATCAGTCTTATGGGCGCTGAGCGCGCTGTGAACGCTTGTGGACGTGCTTTTGTTGAAGCTAGAGATGCGCAAGGTCAAGATTGTATCTTTGATACGGGTGGTCACGGTTTCCGGGACGATGTGCGTGCGCCGCAAATTAAAATCAATGCGGCGGCGTTCGGCACTTTCTTTATCGGATTTGCGCAGTGCCGTGACGGACACCAAACTGCCTACAGGTCCGCGCAACACTTTTAAAACATTGCGTTTTGATCGTATTGGTACGGGTTCGCCTTCGATCTGAACAATTAAATCATCAACTTTAAGGMCCGCCTGCTTGGCGGGGCTTTTGGCGTTTACGTGGGTCACCAAAATGCCGCCTTGGGCTTTTTTAAACACAATGCCGATGCCGCCAAAACCATCGCGTTGAGCCCGATGCGTGCGGGCTTCTGCGCCGCCTGCGTAGCGCGAAAAGATATCTAAATTAGACATCATGCCGTCAAACACGGCTTCGAATACGCGTTCGCTGGTGCTGTTTTTTAAATCAAGGGAATGTTGGCGGGCGGTGCGGATGACTTTGGTGACTAAATACGCCCACGTGGTTGGATTTGCGCCCAAGGGCGTCGAAAATTGTTGTAACAGACGCTCACCACGAAACAGTTCAACGGTGTGGTTGTTGGCTTTAAATTCGACGTGCAGGCTGGGGTCCAGCGTGGCAAGACCTTGCATGCCGCTGACCGCCAAGATGTCCATTTCAATGGGCTCAATATACCGCGCGGTGATGTTTTTCAGGCCTTCGCGGATGGTCGCTTGGGCCAGGCCATAGGCAAACCCATCGGCGTTTTGCAGACCGCTATTTTGTCCGGTGCTCAAACCCTGTCCTGAATTCACCGTCTGTTGGCAGGCGCCAAGGCCAAGCGTCAGAACGGCGCACAAGGCGAGGCGCTTAAACGCACCAAAACGGGGTTTTGCAGGAATGATCATAGACAAATCATCATCTATTTTGCACCATTCGTCACGCATTCATTTTTGAAGCGTTCTAAGATGACAGGCTTCTGCGTCTGGATGCGCGGTTTTTGCCTTTGCGTTTTAAAGGCTTGCGGCCATCGGATTTGCCTTTGGAATTAGGCTTCCCTGGCCCTTGTCCACCGCCGCGTTTTTGCGGCTTCCCAGCGGTGCCACCCGATACGATTTGAAATACCGTTGATCCGGTTAGGGGATCGGCTTCGACAATTAAAACTTCGACATTGTCGCCCAAACGGTACTGAAATCCGGTTTCRCGKCCGCGCARRGTATGGGTTTTTTCGTCGTGAATATAAAARTCATCGCCMAGTGTRCGGATYGGCACCRAACCGTCKGCACCRCTTTCTTCCATRGTCACAAACARCCCAAASCGGGTCACGCCATTGATGCGWCCGGGCAGRGTTTGACCRATTTTTTCAGACAAGTACAATGCAGCAAAGCGGTCAACGGCATCGCGTTCGGCCCCCGACGCATTGCGTTCCGTTACAGATAAATGCTCGCCAATTTCGGCGAAATCCTTGTGGTCGTCTTCCAGCGGGCCTTCACCCAACTGTAATCCACGCACCAACGCCCGATGCACCAATAAATCGGCATAACGACGAATGGGGGATGTGAAATGGCAATATTTGGACAAGGCCAAACCAAAGTGACCAATGTTGTCGGGATTGTATTCGGCCTGAGCCTGAGATCTCAACACCACTTCGCTGATCATGTGGCTGTTGGGCGTGCCTGCTGCCCTTTTCAAGATTTGATTGAACAGGCTGGCGCGCACCACTTGACCCTTTGAAAAGGGGATAGATACGCTGTCGAGAAATTCTTTTAGGTTTTCAATTTTTTCGACCGAAGGCTCGTCATGGATACGGTACATGCACGGCTGTTTGTGTTGTTCCAAGGTTTCTGCGGACGCCACGTTCGCCAAAATCATGAATTCTTCGATGAGCTTATGGGAATCAAAACGCGCACGTTGTTCAACCCGCAACACATTAGCGTCAGCGTCTAAAATGATTTGCCGTTCGGGCAGGTCCAATTCCAATACGCCACGGGTATTGCGATTTTTCAGCAATGAGGCATAGGCCCCGTAAAGATTGGGAATAACCGTGCCCATCAATGGCTTGGTGGTGTCGTCTGGCTTGCCGTCTTGGGCCAATTGAATTTGCGTATAGGTGGTGCGCGCGGCGGAATGGATCAATGCGCGGTTAAATTTGTGGCGGCGGATTTGCCCCATGGCATCAATCCAAATGTGCGCGACAATGGTCGGGCGGTCTTCGTGCGGGCGTAAAGAACACCAGCCGTTGGACAAATCTTCGGGCAACATGGGCACCACGCGGTCGGGGAAATACACCGAGTTTCCGCGTTTGTAAGCCTCAACATCCAATTCATCGCCGGGGCGCACGTACCAACTGACGTCGGCGATGGCGACAATGATGTGCCAGCCGCCGGGGTTGCTGGAATCTAAATCGGGTTCGGCAAAAACCGCATCATCAAAATCGCGGGCGTCTTCGCCATCGATGGTGATCAGGGGCACTTTGCGCAGATCTTCACGATCCCCCAACGGAGCCTCGGCCGCATCCTTGGCTTGTTTTAAAGCTTCGGCCGTAAAGTCAACGGGGATGGAACGATCATAAATCGCAATCATCGAAATGGATTTTGGTCCGGTGCGGCTGACTTTTTCGCGCAATTTCACATGGCGCAGGCCCAGTTTTTTACCAGGCAGAACTTCGGCGCGCATCAAATCGCCAATTTCAGGCGTCAGCCCGCCATTGTCAGACACCACAAATTCTTTTTTGACGCGACGATCCGTGGCGCGCAAACGACCATGTCCGGGGCCTTCGGATTTATAGACACCCAAAACATCGCCGGGGGCCTGTTCCAAGCGGCGGATGGTGTGGCCTTCATAAATAATGCGACCGTTTTCGGAATCTTCGACACGGTTCATGCGCGCCAATACGCGGTCGCCAACGGCCAATGCGGTTTGCCCACGGCGCATGGGTGCCATATAAATGGTCGGCGGCGGTTGTTTGTTTTCCCAAACGACAGGACGGGCCAAAAGCTCGCCATCATTGTCCAGCCCGGACATTTCCAAAACGGTAACGTTGGGCAGGTGGGCTGGGTCCGCAAAGTTTTTGCGGTTGGCTTGCAATTGACCGTCTTCTTTCAGACGCCGCAGAATTTTTTTCAGTTTCAGTTTTTGTTCTGAATCCAAATGAAAAGCGCGCGCCAGTTCACGCTTGCCAACACGTCCGGGGCTGCCTTTGATGAACTCTAAAATTTGTTCATTAGAAGGGAACGGGGCGACAGGCTTTGGGGCTTTCGGCGTCTTCACTCTGCTTTAGCCGCAGGTTTTTTTGCGGGCGCCTTCTTCTTAGCTGGAGCTTTTTTCTTAGCTGGAGCTTTCTTTTTAGCAGCAGGCTTTTTCTTAGCAGCAGGCTTTTTCTTCGCTGCGGCTTTTTTCTTTTTCACAGGTTTTTTAGCCTTGACCGCAATCAGTTTGACGGCCATTTCAAGCGTGACATCTTCTTTGTCCGTATCCTTGGGCAAGTTCGCGCGATCGCGTCCGTGGGTGACAAACGGTCCCCAACGGCCAATTTTCATGAACACAGGTTTTTTATCGTCGGGGTGTTTACCAATTTCGACGGGGGGCGTTTTGCCACTTTCGGCAATCAACGTCACGGCCCGGTTCAAACCAATTTCAACAGGATCGTCTTCTTTTAGGGATACATACATGCCCGCGTATTGCAGGTACGGGCCAAAACGACCCAATCCAGCCTGAACCATTTGTCCGTCTTCGGGATGCGGTCCGATTTTGCGGGGCAACAATAATAAGCCCAAGGCGCGTTTTAAATCCACACCGCCGGCGTCTTCGCCTTTGGGCACGGATGACCGTTTGGGTTTGTGTTTTTTGTCTTCGGGATCGATGTCGCCGCGCTGCACGTAAATGCCATAGGGGCCTTTGCGCAAGGTGACGTCTTCGCCGGATTCTGGATCGGTGCCCAGAACCTTTGGTCCCTTGTCCAATTCCTGAGACGTCTCGCTTTGATCGCCGCTGTCGGGCGTGGTCAGCGGACGGGTAAAGCGACAATCGGGATAATTTGAACAGCCAATAAACGCGCCAAATTTGCCCAGTTTTAACGATACCCGACCATCATCACACTGCGGACATTTTCGTCCATCGTGGCTGCCGTCTTCGGGAGCGGGGAAAAAGTGTTTGCCCAGTTCATCGTTCAAGGTGTCGAGCACTTCACGCACGCGGAGCTCTTTAATATCCGCTACGGCGGCTGAAAAGTTGGTCCAAAATTCATGCAGAACCGCTTTCCATGCGATGCGTCCACCGGAAATATCATCCAGTTTTTCTTCTAATTCGGCGGTGAAGGAATATTCCACATAGCGTTCGAAAAAGCTGGACAGGAAACTGGTCACCAAACGGCCCCGGTCTTCGGGCAAAAAGCGACGTTTTTCCAATTTGACGTAGTCGCGATCTTGAAGAACGGAAATGATCGACGCATACGTTGACGGACGACCAATGCCCAATTCTTCCAAGTTTTTCACCAAGCTGGCTTCTGAAAAACGTGGGGGCGGTTGGGTGAAATGCTGTTCGGGTGAAATGGATTTTAAAGTTACGGCTTGGCCTTCGACCATGTCCGGCAAGATACGATCGACTTCTTTGCCGCCGCCGTTTTTATCGTCGTCGCGGCCTTCGTGATAAACCCTATAGAAACCGTCAAAGGCGATCATAGACCCGGTGGCGCGCACGGTGACGTCGCGTTCGGTTTGCACAATATCCACGGCAACCTGGTCCAAAACAACAGGTTCCATTTGTGACGCGATGGTGCGTTTCCAAATCAGTTCGTACAGTTTGCGTTGGTCTTCGTCTAAATACTGAGCCACGTCTTTGGGCGTGCGGGCCATATTGGTCGGGCGCACGGCTTCGTGAGCTTCCTGAGCATTTTTGGCTTTGGTTTTGTAAACACGCGGCGTGTCGGGCAGATACGCCTCACCGTATTTACTGCTGATGAGGGACCGGGCCGCAGCGATGGCTTCGCCCGCCATGGTCACACCATCTGTCCGCATATAGGTGATTAGGCCGACTGTTTCGCCGCCAATGTTGACGCCTTCGTACAGCTTTTGTGCCACTTGCATGGTTTTGCGGGTGGGGAAATACAGTTTGCGCGCGGCTTCTTGTTGCAGTGTTGATGTGGTGAACGGCGGTGAAGGATTGCGCCGGGTCTTTTTCTTTTCGATTTTGGCAACGGAAAACGGTCCGGCTTCGATGGCTTTTTTGGCCGCCATTGCGTCGTCTTCGTTTTTTAAATCAAACTTGGTGATTTTTTTGTCGTCCAAATAGGTGAGATTCGCATCCACCATAACCCCGGCCCCGGTGTCGAACGTGGTGCCGACGGACCAGTATTCTTGTGGATTGAACAGCTCAATTTGTGTTTCGCGTTCGCAAATCAGGCGCAACGCCACCGATTGAACACGACCAGCCGAACGCGAACCCGGCAATTTTCGCCACAATACCGGGCTTAACGTAAAGCCCACCAAATAATCCAACGCGCGSCGCGCCATATAGGCATCGACCAATTCRATGTCSARTTCGCGGGGWTKRTTAAAGGCTTCTAAAATWGCRGATTTGGTGATTTCGTTAAAAACCACACGTTTAACTTCAACGCCTTTAAGGACTTTTTTCTTTTCCAGGACTTCGCGAACGTGCCACGCAATGGCTTCACCTTCACGATCTGGATCGGTCGCGAGAGACAGTTGATCGGCGCCCTTGAGCGCGTCTACGATGTCTTTGACATGCTTGGTCGAACGTCCGTCGATTTCCCACGTCATGGCGAAATCTTCATCGGGGCGCACTGATCCGTCTTTGGAGGGCAGATCGCGGATGTGACCATAACTCGCCAAAACCTTGAAATCTTTACCAAGGTATTTGTTGATGGTTTTGGCCTTTGCGGGTGATTCGACGACAACGACGTGCATGTTTTTKTGTTTTCTTTCGCGGTRARTTYGMGGCTAAATCTYTAKGKTTYTAAYAGSGCYACACGGTTTCCCGSATGRCGTTCCAAGCGTCCGGCAAGCTCCATTTCCAAAAGCACCAGAGAAACTGTGGAAGATGAGAATTGGCAGTTACGAACCAATTCGTCAACAGTAACTGGTGATGGRGACAACATTATTTGTATTTCGGCCCGTGCCACTTGCAACTCATTGTCGTCGGGTGAAGGCTGTGCTTGTYGTTGATATTCCAAAGGTTTTCTGGATTGCAGGCCTGCATTCATTTGGTTATTTAGGACCTCTAAAATATCTTCAACATTTTGCGTTAAGTGCGCCCCTTGCTTGATTAAGCGGTTACAGCCTTGTGCTCTGGGGTCGCTGGGCGCACCCGGAACCGCAAAAACGTCGCGGTTTTGTTCCAACGCCATGCGCGCGGTGATTAAGGACCCGGATCTTAAAGACGCCTCAACCACCAACGTCCCCCGTGCCAGCCCTGATATTATGCGGTTGCGCGGGGGGAAATGCCGGGCGATGGGTTTGGTGCCCAGCGCCACTTCGGAAATGATCGTGCCTTGATTTTCGATCTCTCTATATAATGTGTCGTTTTCTTTGGGGTAGATCACATCCACGCCGCCACCGACCACGGCAATGGTTCCGGTGGCGAGGCTGCCTTGGTGTGCGGCGGCGTCTAGTCCGCGGGCCAGTCCCGAAGCCACCAATAATCCCGCCTGACCCAGTTCCATGGAAATACGCCGAGCAAAGTTACGCCCGTTCAATGAAGCGTTGCGCGCCCCAATCACCGCGACGGTGCGTTTGCGCAATAAATGAACATGGCCCAGAACGCTTAGAATCGGGGGCGCATCAACAATGTGGGCCAGCAGGGGTGGGTAGGTGTCTTCGGCGCGGGTGATCAGCGTGCCGGCTAGTTTTTCAAGGCCTTCAAGTTCTTGCTCAATCTGTGACTTTGGGCAAGCCTTCAATACACGTTTGGACCCGCCGCGCTTGGCCAAATCAGGCAAAGCATCCAACGCGGCCTTCGCCGTTCCAAATCGTTCCAACAGTTTGTAAAATGTAATCGGCCCAACATTCTCAGACCGGATCAGCCGCAACCAATCAAACTTCTCACTCATATACTTCGCCTCTCGTTATGGTGGCGAGAGTGCGTTATGGATTGCGTGGGGTCAAGAGGCCTTATCTTTTTTAGAGCCAATCTTAGTTTCTTCGCCCTTAAACAAACGGCGAATGTTTTGGTGGTGACGGACCCAGACCAAGATGCACAAAATGCCCGCCAGCCAATGATGTTGGGGCAGGGCGAATTGTAAGGATAGTGCCGGGGCTGCGGCCAAAGCCAACAGGGCCGCCAGCGAGCTATAGCGGAAAATTGCGGCGCTGAGAATCCACACGCCAATCGCGCCCAAGCCCACGGGCCATGCGGTGGCGAGCAATACGCCCAGCGTGGTGGCGACGCCTTTGCCGCCCTTAAATTTCAGCCATATGGGGAAATTGTGTCCCACGACAGCCAGCACGCCAGAGGCATATCCAGCGAACGGATCATCCGTAATATAGACCGTAATGACGACCGCGATGGCGCCTTTTCCGGAATCCAAAAGCAAGGTTAAGATGGCGGCCAATTTGTTGCCGGTGCGCAAAACATTGGTGGCGCCGATGTTGCCGGACCCGATGGTGCGCAAATCGCCAAGGCCAAACAGTTTTGCCATGACCAGACCAAAGGGAACGGCCCCCAATAAGTATCCGCCAAGGCCCGCTAGACCATGAATGAAAAAGGTATCCGGCATCATCAGTTTCCAATTTTAAAGACGGTGCGACCATCAATGACGGTGCGCAGGACACGGCCTTGTAAGGGGCGTCCGTCGAAGGGTGTGTTTTTGGCCTTGGAATGCAAGACACTATCTTTGACTTGCCAGCCCAAATCTGGATCAAACAGCATCAGATCGGCAGGGGCTCCGGCTTTTAAGCGTCCAGCAGGCAGCCCCAACAGTTCAGCGGGGTGCTGGCTGATCAGGCCTAAARCTTCTAACAAATTCAAATGTCCATTGTGGACCAGTTCTAACGTCACGGCCAACAAGGTTTCCATGCCCACGCCACCATTTGCGGCGTCCGCAAAGGGCAGCCGTTTTAAATCTTCGCTTAGGGGGCAATGATCGGACGCAATGGCGTCAATGGCCCCGTCTTTTAATCCGGCGACAATGGCTTCGCGGTCGGCTTCGGGMCGCAAYGGCGGGGACAGCTTGGCAAAGGTGCGGTAATCGCCCACGGCGGTTTCGTTTAGCGCAAAATACGGTGGTGCGGTATCGCACGTGACGGTCAAACCATCGTCCTTGGCCCGGCGGATCAAATCAACGCTTTCGGCCGTAGATATATGGGCAAAATGCAAACGCCCCCCGGTCATTTTAGCCAATCTGATATCGCGATCAACGATGATGGCTTCGGCTTCGGGGGGAATTCCAGTCAGGCCCAGTCGTGTCGCCGTTTCGCCTTCGGTCATGACACCGTCGCCCGCCAACATGGGGTCTTCGGCATGTTCGACAATCATCAATCCGAACGTTGCCGAATACGATAAGGCCTGCGCCATGGTGCGGGAATTTTCAACGGCGCGGTTGCCATCGGTAAAGGCCACGGCGCCGCTTTCGGCCAACATGCCCATTTCGGCCAGCTCTTTTCCGGCCAAGCCTTTGGTGATGGCACCATACGGATAAACTTTGACCAATCCGGCTTTGCGGGCCGACCGGGCCACCGATTCAACGACCGTCGGGTCGTCAATCACAGGCGTGGTTCCGGGCAGGCAAACCGCAGACGTCACACCGCCGGCAACGGCGGCTTTTCCGGTGGCGTTTAAGTTTTGGCCGCTCATGTGGACGCGCATATCGACCAAGCCCGGCGCCAGACATTTACCGTTGCAATCAATGACTTTGGCGTCTTCGGGAACGGCATCGGCGAACAATCCGGCTTGGACTTCGGTTATGGTTTCGCCTTCGGTCAGAACGCCGCCCATGGCGTCCAATGCGGTGGCAGGGTCTAACAATCGAGCATTGATATAAGCAGTTTTCGGGCTCATGATTTGTGCTCCTGACCTTGTGCCCTGTCCAAATTATTACAGAGCACTTCCAAACACGCCATACGCACCGCAACGCCCATTTCGACCTGTTCGCGAATGACGCTGCGACCAATGTCGTCGGCGACATCGGATGCGATTTCGACGCCCCGGTTCATGGGGCCGGGGTGCATGATCAAAGCATCGGGTTTTGCGGATTCTAGCTTTTCGTAATCCAAGCCGTAAAAATGATAATATTCGCGAAGCGTCGGGAAAAAGCTGCTTTCCATGCGTTCGCTTTGCAGACGCAGCATCATCACGATGTCACAATCTTTCAAACCCGCTTTCATGTCGTAAAAAACTTCTGTGCCCAGACGTTCAGCCTCGGCTGGCAACAGGGTTTTTGGCGCGATCAATCGCACGCGCGCCCCCATGGTGTTCAGCAAATGAATGTTCGATCGGGCCACGCGGGAATGCAAGATATCGCCGCAAATCGCGACCTGCAGCCCATCAATTTGGCCCCGGCGGCGGCGAATGGTTAGGGCGTCTAATAATGCCTGTGTCGGGTGTTCGTGGCGACCGTCGCCCGCATTGATCACCGCACAATTTACTTTTTCCGACAACAGCTTGACCGCCCCGCTTGACGCGTGGCGCACCACCAACACATCGGGGTGCATGGCGTTCAACGTCATGGCGGTATCGATCAGGGTTTCGCCTTTTTTGATGGAACTGGTGGATACCGACATATTAATGACTTCGGCACCCAAACGTTTGCCCGCAAGTTCAAAAGACGTGCGGGTCCGGGTCGAATTTTCAAAAAACAAATTGATGACGACACGCCCGCGCAAGGTATCCAACATAACCCCACGTTTGCGGTTCATTTCCACATACGTATCGGCGCGGTCCAAAAACAGGGAAATATCAACAGGCGATAGCCCTTCGATGCCCAATAAATGAGGCAACGGATAAACAGAAGAATCAAAGGCCGTGTCTGACATGGCGGCACTATAGCCTTGGGGGGAATTGGGTGCAAGGGGAGCGTGCGCACCGCAAGTTTGTGTAACGGTTAATGACGCGCAACTACCTTTATACTCTGCAACACGAACTTTAAAAGGTAAAAATACCTTTTATCGCCCTGAAATTATGATACAAAAACTATAAATAGGAAAAATGTCTTTACATTAGGTGAAAAATGTTCTACTTATGATCCAGACGATAGGTTTAGGGGCGTCAACGTTCCGTAAAGGAGGTGTGCACCCTTAATAAATGAAAATGAAAAGAGCAAGATTATGAGCACGATTTTGAAATTACAAAGGGCCTTAGCCCCCAACGTCACCACCAACCCGGCGGATGTTCTGGCGGCCAAAACATTTTTGCAAGGCCAAGGCTTTTATGAAGCCCCGGAATGGGGTGTTACCGAATATCCTGACCGAGCCTTGTTTTCCGCTATCGAAGCCTTTCAAAAATCAAAAGGCCTGCGTGTTGATGGCGTGATGAAACCCGAGGGGGAAACCGAAACATCCTCGCAAATGATTCAGGCCCAAGCGTTTAACCTGCAAGCCCTAGGTCAAGGCGGTGACACAATTTTGGCCCACATCACGCCTGCCGAAGCGCAACTTCTTCATAACGTGACCGATGGCGGCTCGATCAATCCCAAAACCGGACTGATGGAATTTCGCTGGGGGCACAGCAGTGACGATAACGATAGCCAATTTGGGGACGCCAACGCCGGGGCTCAAAGTAACGATCAGGCCTCTGAAAATGACGCGCAAAGTGGTGCCGATTTTTCAGGCCGTGAAAGCAGCGACAATATGCGAACCGTTGATTACGTCAATGCACGCCGCGATGAAAACAACGCCCGCAGTATTGAACGCGCCGAAGCACGGCACGCTCAACAACGCGAAATCGCTCGGCAGAAACAGGCAGAAGAAGACAGGCGTCAAAAAGAATTGAAAGCCGAAGAAGACCGTCAACGCCGCGTTGCTGAGTTGCAAAAGGAAAAGGATGAAGAAGAGCAGGGCTTGCTATCAAAATCGAAAAAAACCAAAGAGTTGAATTTTGATGACCTAGATGGCGAAAACGCCCACGAATTCGCAGATCAAAATGCCGGGGTGGCGAGTGATGAGCAGGCGAAGGAAAATGAAAGGGTTTCTAAGAGGTCATATGAGGATGGACGCGTAAAAGTTAGGCCGCTAAATCAGTACTGGACTCCAAATCGTCCACCTACTCCTCCAAGTAAAGATATACCTCAAGTCAACCCAGAGGATGATCCTGAGCAAGAATATGAACTTAGTAAAAGAGAAGAAAGGCGTGTGAAYAGGGCTCTGATATCTCTGTTTAGGGCTTTGATTAGGCGTGGCATGCCCCCGATGCTTATGATGAAAGATCAAATTCCTTCTTTGMCCCCTTCAGATGACCCTGCTTGATTTAGGTATGGAGKAGCCTTGACTTTGTAATTATTAGTTGCGAAAYAYCTTGRTGCAAAGCTTGGGCCCGCAACTTTTCTGGAGGGGATATGAGGACGAGTATTCAAAACAAAGTGATGCTTRATAARAAGTTTAATGCTTTTCTTATTCTYTTCAGCTTGGCCTTTTTTTTGGTTTTTCAACCCACTTGGGTAAGGTATCAGTCCTATATYATGCCAGCATCAGCGACTGACTTAGCTGATTTCTTTGAAGACGTTRCCTTTGGCTCAGACTTTGGYGGGGAATATCCATTCGTTGCGAAGTGGTATGATTATTTACATATCGCGATTGAAGAACAGCCAGATACGTTTAATCAGGAAGATTTGAACACTRTCATTGATAAATTATCGAAATTAACCGGTGTAAAAATCAGCATTACACCGGTTTTAAATGGGAATTTGTTTCTGCAYTTTATTGAGCATAACGATTTGCCATCTCGTTTGGAAATTTATGCTCCGGATAGAATGCAAGAATTTGCAAAGCCTAAGAATCTGTTTTGTTCGGCTGAATATAGGTATAACGTTGAGGGGGAGAGAGCTTATCAAATTGAGAATAGCTTCGCCCTTATTTCAACAGATATTTCCCAGATGAGCTTTTATCAAGCCCTTATCGAGAAAATGGTCAGWGGTTCACCTTATAAATGGAAACATTCTTGTCTTCGTCAGGAGCTGATGCAAATACTCGGTCTGGCAAAGGATTCCGACATCGTCTCGCCTTCAGTTGTTAATGATTTTGAAAATCATGAARCTTATTCAGCCAACGACATGATCATCATCCGCACGCTTTACGATCCTCGCATTCAGGCGGGGATGCACAAAGACGAGGTCATGCCACTTGTCCGCAACGTCATCATTCCAGAACTCATTGCGGCTTATGAAAAAGGTGGGGAAGAAGCCCTGTATCAATAAGGTGTATTAACCAGCTTAAGGGAATTGTGCGTGAACTTGCCAAAACGGATGCTCGATATTTTGATTTAAACGATGATGTAAAATGGTCCTCTGCTCGGGTGCAGACTTATCCGGGCAATCAAAGTTTCGGTTATCTTTCAGATCAGGGATTGAGTAATGCTTTGGGGGTTAATGCTGTAGCAGGGGTGGGGTTTAGGGCAACAGGAAAGGTTTTTTCACCAGCAGGCTGGGTTGGCGGGTATTATCTTGGCCTAAGTAAANGACATTCTAGGTGAAAAAGAATTTAGGGAAGGCCTAAAAAAGTAAGGAATAAATGTCTCGGAACAATGGTATGATCCAGCTTACTTCCATACCACAAGATTCGAGGCCGTAGAGGCCTAAGAGGCTGGAGTAGCCCAATATAGTTGGTGTGCGAATGATTGAGGCTGATGGCTCATGACTGTAATCCCACGATTGAAAGGTTACGTTTAAATTCTGTATGTCCACATCGCTCAGCTTGTCTTGATATAGAGCAGGGATTGATGTTGTGGTTGGAAACAGTTCATTTTTTTGTGAAGCCAATGCCCACAGATAGGATTTTTCGTAATCTTTAAAAACCCCAACTCCATTTTTATAGGCAAAGGATAAAGCTGATTGGGCTTTGGCATGTCCTTGCCTAGCTGCCTTATCCATCCAAAACGTTTCTTGGCAGATGTCGCGACTAAATCTAGAAACGTCTAGCGAAGGGTGGTGCATATAAAGTCTTGCTAGAACATACTGAGCTTCTGGATTTCCGGCTTTAACCTCGGGGATGAGAAAAGCAATGCCTTCGTCAAATTGATTCCAGCCAAGGTGTTTTACAGCCTTGGCTAAATCACCCTTTGGTCCCGCCAAACTATTGATGTCAGGGTTAAGGGGGTAATGCACAAAAAGAAGCCAAAACAAAAGCCAAGACCAACGCCGATAAAAGCGTTGCCATTTTGTTGGTGGGTGTTTTAGGCGATACGGCATGAAGTCCCAATGTTTTTAGGAAAGTACAACTATTCAGGGATGTTACCTAGCCTGTGAATGTATTGCAAGTCGCTGAAGATGTTTCGGGCTCCCCTTACTCTAAATACCCAATCGCATCCAAAGCCCCCTGCAAAATGTAGGTCGCGGCTAGCTTGTCGATGACTTCGGCGCGGCGGCTTCTGGTCATGTCGACGTCTTTGACCAGCATGCGTTCGACGGCTGATGTGCTGAGGCGTTCGTCCCAGATGCCGATGGGAAATTCCAGCAGGTTTGTGAAATTTATGGCGAAGTCGCGGGTCGATTGGCAACGTGGGCCTTCGGTGCCATCCATGTTGTATGGCATGCCCAAGATCAATCCGCCGACATCATGTTCTTTGATCAAATCAATCAGGTGATTGGCGTCTTTGGTGAATTTGCCTTTGTGGATGGTTTCGACCGGGCTTGCCACCGTCAACATGGTGTCCGATAACGCCACGCCGATGGTTTTCGAGCCGAGGTCCAAACCCATCAGTCGCTGATGGCGTTTCAGGGTGGATTTAATATCTTTGAGGTCCAGAATTGTCATAAGCTCAACATAGCTGTAGTCTCGGTTTGATCCAACAGGCTTTAAGAGAATTTTTTATCAAATGTACACAATCCGCAAAGCAACCGCCCAGGACTGGCCCGGAATTTGGACGATATTTGAGGCTGTGGTGAAATCTGGCGAGACCTATCCGTATGCCACCGATACGTCCAAGGACGAGGCGAAATATCTGTGGATGAAGCCCGAACAGCATGTTTTTGTGGCGGTCGATGAAGGCGAGGTTGTTGGTACTTATTATATAAGAGACAACCAACCGACCAACGGTGCCCACGTGTGTAACGCCGGATATATGGTGCGCAAAGATCAGCGCGGGCGGGGTTTGGGGCGGGCTTTGTGTGAACATTCTTTGCAAGCCGCACGAGACTTAGGCTACCGCGCCATGCAATACAATTTGGTGGTCAGCACCAATCCAGCTGCCGTGCATCTGTGGCAAAAACTGGGGTTCGAAATTGTTGGCACATTGGCCGAAGCTTTCCTTCACGCCCAAAAAGGCTATGTTGATGCGTATATAATGTATCGGCTGTTGGATTCAAAAACGTCATGAATAAATTTTTTGCACCATTTTGGTTTATGGTTTTGGTGTATTTGTGGGGGATGCCCGCAAATGCCCAAGAAACCCAAGAAACCCAAGAAACCCAAGAAACCATCACCGTCATGGATGTCGAACTGAGCCCCATGAGTGGCGTGTTCGAAGTGACCGGAGACGTCAACGTGCGCAGCGGTCCCGATACCAAATTCAAACGGGTTGCGGGTTTAAAAGAAGGTGTGCGGGTTCGCGCCATTGGCAAACACGCTAAAGGCGGCTGGATCGCGGTCAGCAAAGACGGGGAAACCTTGGGTTTTGTTTTTGCCAAAATGCTGGTTCCCGTAGTAGACGGAGCCTTGGATGAACAATTTATAGGGTCTTTCACATCGTCCAACAAAGAGATTGGCGTGGCGTGTGGCTATCGTTTTCGATTTGAACGCAAAGTCAAAGTCGAAGGTGCTAGTTTCGATACCGCCGATTACGAAGTGCGTTTTCGCTGTGCCAGCGCAAACGGTGCGGCCACCTTTTACGCCCATATGTTCTTAACAGAATCCCCGGTGATTGAACGCAAAGGCGTGCATTTAATTGGCTTGGATGTGCGATCCATTGGCGATGGCTTTGAAGAGTATCTGACCACCCGCTATTTTTACCACCCAAAAACTGGAAAAGTGACCTTTAACGGCCATTCTTTGCCCCGTTTTGCGACACCACCAAAACCCCAGTCCTTTGAAAGCACATCCATAAAAGACGCTTTGAAACAAACGCTTGAAGGCTCGGTCGCCAGCTGGACGCCCAAAGCTTGGGAAACCTTGTTCACAAAGTCTGAATAAGCGCTCAGTTGATCTTGCGCAGTCCACACGTGAGTGTTACTTTCCGCCCTTCATTTAACCCACATATGGGAGACGTCGTCTTATGTCCCTCGATCAGGACACCGTGAAAAATATTGCTTACTTGGCACGCATTCGTGTTGAGGAAGACAAGCTTGAGCCACTCGCAGGTGAACTTTCCGCCATTATGGGCTGGATCGAACAATTGCAAGAATTAGACACCGATGGTGTTGAACCCATGGCATCCGTTGTGAATGTAAGCTTGCCCCAGCGCAAAGACGTTGTGAACGATGGCGATTGCCGGGATGCGGTGTTGAAAAATGCCCCTGACAACGAAGACGGTTTTTACACCGTCCCCAAAGTGGTGGAGTAAAGACATGAGCGATTTAACAAAACTCACCATTGCCCAAGCGCGCGATAAACTGGCCGCTGGCGAATGCACATCGGTCGAGCTGACCCAAGCTTACCTGAAAGCCATGGAAGCCGGACGGGACTTAAACGCGTTTATCACCGAAACGCCGGAGCTGGCTTTGCAACGCGCAAAAGCATCCGATGATCGCCGCGCCAAAGGCGAAAGCCTTGGCGCCATGGACGGTATTCCGGTCGCCATCAAAGATTTGTTTTGCACCGATGGTGTTTTGACCACGGCAGGAAGCCACATTTTAGATGGCTTTACGCCCGCGTATGAGTCCACCGTTACGGCAAATTTGCGCGACGCTGGCGCGGTCATGTTGGGCAAAACCAACTTGGACGAATTCGCCATGGGCTCGGCCAATATTACGTCTTATTACGGCGAAGTGAAAAACCCTTGGGTCGGCGCTGATGGTAAAGATTTGGTTCCGGGCGGAAGCTCTGGTGGATCAGCCGCAGCCGTTGCCGGACGCATGGCGATGGCGGCAACGGGCACCGATACCGGTGGTTCTATCCGCCAACCCGCCAGCTTTTGCGGTATTACGGGGCTGAAACCCACCTATGGTCGGTGTTCGCGTTGGGGAACCATTGCGTTTGCCAGCTCATTAGATCAAGCCGGACCGATGACCCAAACCGTGCGCGATGCGGCGATTATGCTGCAAGCCATGGCGGGACACGATGCCAAGGATTCAACATCTGCTCCGATGGATGTTCCCGATTTTGAAGCGGCTCTGACAGGCGACATCAAAGGCCTGAAAATCGGCATTCCTGCTGAATACAAAATGGACGGCATGGACGCAGAAATTCAAGCGTTATGGGACCAAGGCATCGAATGGCTGAAGGCTCAAGGTGCTGAAGTTGTCGATATTTCTTTGCCGCACACCAAATACGCTTTGCCGACGTATTACATCGTGGCTCCGGCGGAAGCGTCGGCCAACTTGGCCCGTTATGACGGCGTGCGCTATGGCTTGCGCGTCGAAGGCGACAGCTTGGACGACATGTATATGAACACCCGTGGCGAAGGCTTTGGCCACGAAGTGAAGCGGCGTATTCTGATGGGCACATATGTGCTAAGCTCTGGGTATTACGATGCGTATTATATCAAGGCGCAAAAAGTTCGCACCTTGATCGCGGCTGATTTTACCAAGGCGTTTGAAGACGTCGATGCGATCTTAACCCCCACCGCACCAAGCGCCGCATTTGCTTTGGGTGAAAAACAAGAAGATCCGGTCGCCATGTATTTGAACGATGTGTTCACGGTTCCGGCCTCGTTGGCTGGGCTTCCCGGTATTTCCATTCCGGCGGGTTTGAATGCGGCTGGATTGCCTTTGGGTTTGCAAATTTTGGGACGTCCGTTTGATGAAGAAACGGTGCTGAAAGTTGCCGGTGTTTTGGAAACCAGCGCGGGCTTTACCCTGCATTCAGGGGTGGAGGACTAAACAATGTCATATCTTATTAAAGGCGAAACGTGCGATTGGGAAGTGGTCATTGGCTTGGAAGTTCACTGCCAAGTGATTTCCGAATCAAAGCTATTTTCCGGCGCTTCAACTTTATTTGGTGGTGAGCCAAATACCCATGTATCCGTCGTTGATGCGGCCATGCCCGGCATGTTGCCCGTGATCAACGAAGAATGTGTGCGTCAAGCGATCCGCACCGGATTGGGCCTGAAAGCTAAAATCAACAAAACCTCTGTGTTTGCGCGTAAAAACTATTTTTATGCCGATCTGCCACAGGGTTACCAAATCAGTCAGGCCGATAAACCCATTGTGGGTGCGGGCACACTGACCTTGGATATGCCCGACGGCACGTCTCGAGATGTGGGCATCGAACGCCTGCACTTGGAACAAGACGCGGGTAAATCGATGCACGATCAAGACCCCAAGCGGTCCTTTATCGATTTGAACCGTTGCGGTGTGGCGTTGATGGAAGTGGTCTCTGACCCCGACATGCGCAGCCCCGAAGAAGCCGGAGCGTTTGTGCGTAAAATGCGCTCAATCGTTCGCTACCTTGGAACGTGCGATGGCAATATGGATCAAGGCTCCATGCGGTGCGACGTCAACGTTTCTGTGCGCCCGGTGGGTTCAGACGAATTGCGCACCCGTGCGGAAACCAAAAACGTAAACTCGGTTCGCTTCATCATGCAAGTGATCGAATTTGAAGCCAAGCGCCAAGTTGGTGTTTACGACAACGGTGGTCAAGTGGTTCAAGAAACCCGGCTGTTCGATTCCAAAAAAATAGAAACCCGGTCCATGCGGTCAAAAGAAAATGCGCACGATTATCGCTATTTCCCAGACCCCGATTTGTTGCCGCTGATTTTCACCGATGAACTGATCGAAGAACTGAAAGCCGAATTGCCGGAACTGCCTGATGATCGCAAAAATCGTTATGTCGGTGATTTTGGTTTGTCGCCATATGACGCGGGCGTGTTGGTTGCGGAAAAAGATACGGCAACCTATTTCGAAGCGGTGGCCGAAGGACGCGATCAAAAGCTGGCGGCCAACTGGGTGATTAATAACCTGTTTGGTGTGTTGTCGGATCGTAGCCTCAGCATCACCGAAAGCCCCATTACGGCGGGGCACCTAGGGGAATTGCTGGATTTGATTTCTGACGATACCATTTCCAATAAAATCGCTAAGGACGTGTTCGAAGTGATGTTGGAAACGGGCGAGGCTCCGGCCAAAATCGTCGAAGACAGAGGCCTCAAGCAAATCACCGATACGGGGGCCATCGAAGCCGCCGTCGACGCCGCGATTGCCGCAGGTCCAAATCAGGTCGAACAATACAAAGGCGGCAACGAAAAAATCCTTGGCTGGTTCGTCGGCCAAGTGATGAAAGCCACCCAAGGCAAAGCAAACCCCGGCCAAGTCAATAAACTGTTGAAAGAAAAACTCGACGGTTGATTGCCGACTTAATTCGCTAAATCATAAAAAACCGCTTCTCTCATGAGAGGCGGTTTTTTTGTATTTGCTTATAACGGATACGGTGCCGCAGTGTTAAACAGTTCTTCGATGTTAAACGGCAGACTGGTTTCGACCCATGTGCTGATGTTTTTATCATAGCGAAAGCCCCACATCGGCACAGGGTTTTCCGGATCGTTATTGATCATGGTGCCTTCAATCCAAACGGACGAACCATCATCGATGACCTTGGCCCCATGAGCCTTGGCCTTTTCCAATGTTGTAAAAGGCGGATGAGCAACCTTGCTTTCGCCAACGGCGTGAACTTCAAACATAAGAGACATGACAATTTCCTCCGGTCAAATGCGAATCCTAAGAGTCACACCCTACACATGTTCTTGTTTTGTTCCAACTATTATTTTACGCATACATCTGCAGCAACGACAGCGTGATGGTTAGGGTGGCGAAGGCTGCTAGGGTTTGGAAGGTTATTATGGTGGCCATGGTGTCTTGGTCTCCGCCCAGTTTTCTGGCCAGGATATAAGACGATACGGCGGTGGGGACGGCCATGAAAATGACCACGATGGTGGTCGCCATCACGGATAAGCCCAAAGTCTTTGCGAGGCCAAACGCGAGCAGGGGTTTTAAGACAAATTGAAAAAAGCTGGACGTTAACGCCGGGGTCAGGTCGCCTTTCAAGCGCCGCAAACTCAACGATGCGCCCACGCACAGCAACGCGATCGGTAATGCCATACGGGCGATCAGGGCCAAGGATGCATCAATCCATACGGCAAACGAAAGGCCGGAATAATTAATCGCGCCCCCCAACAAACATGCAATGATCAATGGGTTTTTGATCAATTCGCGGATGATTTTGGAAGGGGATGGTCGCCCGCTGTGCAACACGGTGGACATAAAACTGATGCACAACACATTGATGACGACGATCAAAAATCCAGAGATCAGCCCGCCACTGGCAACCCCCACCGCGCCATAAATAGATTCAACCAACGCCAAAGCGATATAGGTGTTAAAACGGACGCTGCCTTGAAAAACGGATGTAAACAAAGGCCCGTCTAGGCGGCTTCGAAAGGTGAAATACGCYACGCCCAAAACCACCGCAGACGTCAGCGTGGTGCCATAAACCACCAACACCATATCCGCCCACGGTATGTCGATTAATTGGCTGGATGCAATGGTGCGCACCAACATCACGGGCATCAGGAAATAATAGGTGAGGTTTTCGGCCTGATCCCAAAATGATTTTTCCAAAAAACCAGAACGCCGCAAAGCCAAGCCCGAAAGYAACARCACAACAAGAGGAAGCAGGGCGTTGGCAATGGTTTCCATTTTGGTCTTAAGCTCCGGCCATGATCTGTTGATAGATTTCGATGTCGGTGGCACCTTCGGTRCCGATCAAAAGAATACGGGCGTTTGGGTCAAGGGACAAATCTTTGCGTAAACCACTTTGCTGAGTGGCGGCGATCAAGCCCGCCAAACCCGCAATGGCAGATTCTCCGGCGACAATCGGTGGTGTTTGTTTGSCCAATAATCGCATRGTGGGGGCGGCAAGGTCATCGGGGATGGTCAGAAAATGAGAGACTTCTTCGCACAATATATCCCATGCCAGAGGGGACGGCTTGCCACACGAAAGCCCCGCCATGATGGATTCYTGTTCGACTTTGATCGTCGTCGCTTGGCCTTGTTTGGYACTTGCAAACAGGCATGCGGCTTGTTCGGGTTCCACGACAATYACGCGSGGGCTGTTGGTGCCGTACTGTTGGCGAAGATTGGCGGAAATAGCCGCCGGAAGCCCGCCGACACCCGCTTGTAWAAAGATATGCGTGGGCGGCATTTTTAACGTATCAACAACTTCACGGCTGATCACAGCATAGCCCGCCATCACGTCAAGGGGGGGATCGACGTAGCCTTCCCATGTGGTGTCCGAAACCACAAACCAGCCGTTTTTGGCGGCGTCTTCGCGGGCCAAATCAACGGAATCGTCATAATCTCCATCGAYGCGAATAATGGTGGCCCCCAGATTTTTCATGGCTTTGGCGCGGCCTTCGCTGACTTCGGCGTGGATGTAAATGCGACATTTAGCCCCAAAACTTTGAGCCCCCCAGGCCACGGATCGGCCATGATTTCCGTCCGTCGCGGTGACCAGGGTCAGGGTTGAAACAACGTCTGCATAGTTGCCGTTTTTGATGTCTTCCAGCGTGACGTTTTGCCCGCTTCGGCGCGATACTTCGCGTTGCAGTACACGTGCCGCGGCATAGGCTCCGCCTAAGGCTTTAAAACTGCCCAAACCAAAACGCGGGCCTTCGTCTTTATAAAGGATGCTTTCCAAATTCAGAGATGCCGCCAGTTCTTTTAAGTCATGAAGCGGAGTCGGCGCGTAACCTTGCCAAGAGGAAATTTCCGCATAGGCCTCGGCGAAGTTTTCGCGCGTCAGGATGTCTTCGCTGGCGGAGCCCTTTTTGCGGGTTGGCGTAAAGCAGTCTACGGGCGCATTTGCATAGTTTAAAAACATGGGGCGTATTCCTTAGCTAGGCGAACTTAATTTGTGGAGCAGGTTGCGCAGCTGTTCGATTTCTCGTTTTGTCAGATCTTTGAGCATCTGGTTTTCCGCTTCAATATGCGTGACCACCAACTGATCGGCCAACGCAAAGCCTTTGCTGGTTAAAAGGATTTTAAGGCCTCGGCGATCTTTGGGGTCAGATTTGCGTTTGATCAAGGTATTCTTTTCCAAACGGTCAAGGCAGCTGGTCATGGCGGACGAAGACAACATCATTTCCCGTGCCAATTCAGACGGGGACAGGGAACAGCCTTTGCCTTGTCGGCGCAGGGTTAACAGCACGTCAAATCCGGCAAGGTCCAATTGGGTGCCGGACAAGTTTGCAACGATGCCTAAACGGATGCGTTCCGCCGCGCGCTTTAATTCACCACAGACGGCCATCGGGCAAGGGTTGATGTCGGGGCGTTCGCGGCGCCATTGTTCTAAAATAGCTTCAATGGATGTCCTCGACGTAGAGGCCCTTTGTGCTTTCTCATCTTGACTCATAATAGGCTCCGGTATATTAGTTTGATATCGAATTACTTGATGTAGTAATACCAAGCACCTGCCTTTATTGCAAGGTTTGCCCCCTGACCGGAGAATCATAATGAATAATCGACAGGCCGACCACCTTTATTGATTTTGAATGAGATGATTTTCGTCGGAAGTTTTTCTTCTGAAACTTAAAATAAGGATCGACAAATGTCAGGTTCGCGTCTTTTCATGATCTTCGCCACGGCGTTGGCCCCATGTCTTTGGGGCACCACCTATA
>NVSZ01000096.1 GCA_002732845.1 Rhodospirillaceae bacterium | reverse complement strand
GGTCTTCATGACTTGTAAAATCGCGGTCACTTCCTTGAGTTTTAGGTGATCCGCCAAAGCCAGTGCCAAGGTTATATCTTTTTCAAATTTTTGGGCAAATTCGGCGGCGACATCCATGCCATCGTTTAAGCCATCTTGGGCACGGGTGGCTGAAATATCCGTCAGCCATTGTTGAATTTGCACAACATCATTTTTGATATTATTTGAAACTTGTAACAAGGGGGCGATATATTCGCTTTTGCGCGAGACTTCAATGGACAGGCTCTTCATGTTTGCAGACAACTGAAACATTCCCCACATACCACTTGCCGCGACGGTAAAGAAAATCAGCAACGTGAACCCCGAAGCCAACAAGCCTTTGCCACGAATACTTTTAAGATCAAACATTTTTATACCCTGCCGTTTATTGAATTAAGCTGTTGCGCTTTCATTAGCCCGCGTTAATGACCGAAAAAATAAATTCGTCATAACTAATGCCCGCGTCAGTCAAGATACCGACCAACATCGCCGTCGAAGCGGCCATGCCTTCCTTGGCATTAGAATGGCGGTCTTCTTCTGCTTTTAATTTCGCATACAAAGGTTTAATGGCGCTGATGGCGGCCTTACTTGGGGAGCGACGGCTGGAGTGGAAACCAACAATCGTCGTGCCGTCTTTGGCCATGCTCGCCGTGACGTGGGCCAAAACCCAATAATGATCGCCATTTTTGGATCGATTGATCACAYAAGCAAAAATTTCAAAACCTTTGTCGATGGTATCCCACAACAACTTAAAGACACACCGCGGCATGWCAGGGTGGCGAATTTTACTGTGCGGTTCGCCTAAGCATTCATCGATTGTATAACCAGCCATTCTCAAGAATGTGTCATTAACGTAAGTCATCCGTCCCTTAAGATCGGTCTTACTGACGATAATATCAGATGTATCAAATGTTCTTTCGACACCCGTTAGTGTTAAATCTCGAGCCATTCCGTACCTCATTTTGTAACTTGTATGCTTTATGCCGTTTAAACTAGTTAATTTATACTATAAGTACAAGATTGAATCTTAACAAAAAAAAGCCCCTTAACCCAAAGGGGTTAAAAGGCTTTTTGTAAGGATTAGAAGTAACTTACGCGGTTTCAGCGTCACTTTTCTTTTCGATTTTCGGCGGCGGGGCCAATTTCAGCTGCAACTCTCGTAATTGGTCGGGGTTAGCTGGAGCGGGTGCGTTCATCAACAAATCTTGGGCTTGCTGGTTCATGGGGAACGCAATCACTTCCCGAATATTGGGTTCGTCCGCCAACATCATGACCATACGGTCAATGCCCGGAGCCGATCCACCGTGCGGAGGCGCGCCAAATTTAAACGCCGACAACATGCCGCCAAATTCTTTTTCCACGACGTCATTGGAATATCCAGCGATTTCAAACGCTTTGTACATGATTTCCGGTAAGTGGTTTCGAATAGCCCCCGAAGACAGCTCAATACCGTTACAGACGATGTCATACTGATAGGCCAGAACTTCTAAGGGATCGCCGGACAACAAAGCGTCTAAGCCGCCTTGGGGCATGGAAAACGGGTTGTGAGAAAATTCTAATTTGCCGGTTTCTTCATCCATTTCGTACATGGGATAATCAACAATCCAGCAGAATTTAAAGCGGCCATCTTCGCGGATATCCAGCTCGTCACAGATTTTATCACGGGAAAAGCCAGCATATTTCGCAGCCAAGTTTTCTTTTTGACAGACAAAGAATACGGCGTCGCCATCAGCGGCTCCGGCCTGAGCTTTAATCGCCGCCACGCGGTCTGCGTCTAGGTTTTTCGCAATCGGACCTTTGGTGGTTCCGTCGGCGTTATAGATAATATAGCCAAGACCACCCATACCTTCGTCACGGGCCCAGCTGTTCAATTTATCAAAGAAGCTGCGCGGACGTCCGGCGGCACCCGTAGCCGGAATGGCGCGAACGACGGAGCCTTTTTCAATGTTGGACGCAAACAAACCAAAACCGCCGCCCGCAAAGTGTTCGGTGACATCGGTAATGATCAACGGGTTGCGCAGATCAGGCTTGTCCGAGCCATATTTCAACATGGACTCTTTGTAAGGAATGCGCGGAAAGGGGAACGGCGTAACGTCTTTACCGCCGCCAAATTCTTCGAAAATACCGTGAAGGACGGGTTCGATGGCTTCGAACACTTCGTCTTGCGTACAAAACGCCATTTCGTAATCCAACTGATAAAATTCACCAGGTGAACGGTCGGCACGGGCATCTTCATCGCGAAAACAAGGGGCGATTTGAAAGTATTTATCAAATCCCGAGACCATCAACAATTGCTTAAACTGTTGCGGAGCCTGAGGCAGCGCATAAAACATTCCGGGATGCTGGCGTGAAGGCACCAAATAATCACGCGCCCCTTCGGGTGAAGACGCGGTCAAGATTGGCGTTTGCATTTCCAAGAAACCTTGGGCCACCATGCGGGTCCGGATCGAAGCAATGACGTTGCTGCGCAAGACGATGTTGGCGTGGACTTTTTCACGGCGCAGATCCAAATAACGATGCGTCAAACGCATTTCGTCTGAAAACTCTTCGTTCCCGGCGACCTGCATGGGCAAAACATCAGCGGCACTTTCCAAATTGAAACTTTCAACAACCAATTCAACTTCGCCCGTGGGCAGGTCTGGGTTTACGGTCTCGATGCTGCGCTTAACAATCTTTCCGGTGACCGTGACAACGCTTTCGGGACGGGTGTCTTCGATGGCCTTGAACAAATCGCTGGACTCATCAATCACCACTTGGGTCAAACCATAATGATCGCGAACATCAACAAACAGCAATCCGCCATGGTCGCGTTTACGGTGAACCCAGCCAGAAAGACGGACTTCGCTGCCCGCATGTTCAGCGCGGAGTTCTCCACAAGTATGTGTACGGTACGGGTGCATCGGTTATCCTTACATTAAAAGAAAGCAGTGTTAGAGGAGTGTTTATCAAGGGTTCGCGGACTATCCAAGCCTTAAATACATTTCCTGTCGGAAGCTTGATGAAAATGAAGAGCTCTTTTTTAGATTTTAGCAATTTATAGGTTTTCCAGTTGGGGGAAAACCGTGTAAAAGCATATTCATGCAAATGATTACAAAAACCCAAGACTTAGTCGAATTCTGTGAACGCCTTAAAGGCACGCCTTTTGTCACGGTAGATACGGAATTCATGCGCGAAAGCACATATTACCCCCTGCTCTGCTTGGTTCAGGTGGCCAGCCCCGACGAGGCCGTCGCCATCGACGCTTTGGCCTCGGACATCGATTTATCATCGTTGTTTGACCTGATGCGGGCGCCCGAAACCCTGAAAGTGTTTCATGCGGCCCGCCAAGATCTGGAAATTTTTTATCAATTGATGGGCGAAGTCCCCGCCCCTCTGTTTGACAGTCAAATCGCCGCCATGGTTTGTGGCTTTGGCGATCAAGTCGGTTATGAAAACCTTATCGCCAAACTGACCACGGCACGCGTCGACAAATCATCGCGCTTTACGGATTGGTCCAGACGCCCATTGTCTGAGCGTCAAATCACCTATGCCATCTCTGACGTCACGCATCTGCGCGATGCGTACCGGAAATTGGTGGCAACATTGCAAGAAAATGGCCGCGAAAGCTGGTTGGATGCGGAAATGGCCATTTTGCGTTCCGCCGACACCTATAAAGGCGATCCGGAACAAGCATACAAACGCATCAAAGCCCGCAATCCCAAGCCTAGGATCGCCGCAATTTTGCGCGAAGTGGCGGCTTGGCGGGAACGCGAAGCACAAAACCGCAACGTGCCGCGCAACCGTATTTTGCGCGACGATGCTATTTTAGAAATCTGCCATCATAGCCCCAAAACGCCCGCCGACCTGTCGAAGACACGAGGTCTTGGTGATCGCATGGCCAATGGTCAAGCCGGGGCCAAAATTTTACAAGCCGTACAGCGCGGCCTCGATATTCCAGACGCCGACCTGCCCGTTCAGGAAAAACGCAAAGACCTGCCTCAGGGCATCGGTCCGGTGTCTGATTTGCTGAAAGTCTTTTTGAAAATGACCTGCGAAGAAACCGACGTCGCGCAAAAACTGATCGCGAACGCCTCCGACATCGACCAAATCGCCGCGTATGGGGAAAAGGCCAAGGTCAAAGCCATGGATGGCTGGCGTTTTGAGCTGTTCGGAAAAGCCGCCGTCAAAATTCGCAACGGCGAAATGGGCTTAGCCATTAAAAACAAAAAAGTCGTGTTGCTGGACAATTCAAACGATTAACCGCCCAATTAGTCGTCCATCACCTTGACCTTGCTCTTTTTACCAAAGGCCTTGGCCATACTTTTTAGGCGGCGTTCAACGGCGTCACTGATCAGGGCTGCACGGTCTTTCTTGGTCACGCACAGATAGATTTTTTCTTTGGTGACTTCCAGTTCGGTGCGTGACAACAAATCAGGCGCGCCACCGGAAATCGTGTGGGCCAACAACAACGCTTGCCCGGTGCCACGAATCCACGCCAATTGTCCCATATCCAACAGGCCCAAAATAGGCCGGATCAAGGGATCACTCATGTCCCCACCTTGACGTACGTACAGCGTCGATGCAATCAAAGCCCGGTCAGGATGGGTTAAGCCAGCAAACGGAATGCGCAACGACCGCATAAATGTATGCTCGGCCCGATAATCGGGATGTTCGTTCCAGCCAATATCACTCATCAAACACGCCGCATACCGCAGACGTTTTTCAGCCTCGGACTCGTCAGGGAACAATGGCGCCAACCATTCGCGAATTTCGCTACCGTGCAGGGCAAAACGCCCGGTGCGCTCGACCATGGTCTTGCACGCGCTGATCAACGGGTCTTGGTTTTGCAGGCTGGTTGGTAGCGCCGTTAACAGCACCCCTTCGCGCATGCCAAAGCCCGAAAACTGCAAGGTTTTGGCGCGGCTGGCGATCAACATGCCTTCCAACGCCGCTGCCGCAAAGGGTAATGTTTCGATGCGTTTTTTAGGAATGCCCGGAATCAGTTCCAACGAATGCCGCCCGGCACCACTGATCAAATGCAAAATATTGCGCGCGGCTTCCGCGTCCATGGCAAAATTATCGACCACATGCAAAGGATGGCTGGTTTGGTCAATCAATATCCGGGCAATGGCGCGCCACGATCCGCCCGCCGCATACAAGGTGCGCCCTTTGACCTTTTTCAGCCATTTCAGGTCAGACAGGGTTTCGCCAACAATTTCGCGTGCCCGTTCCGGGTTTCCACCGGACACTTCCGACAACCGCAAATGGCCCAAGGCAAAGGTTGAAGATTTGCTGAATTTGCCGTGATCAAGACCAACCAAATCCAAACTACCACCGCCCAGATCACCAATCACGCCATCGGCATCGGGAACGCCCATCAACAACCCCAACGCCGCATACTTGGCTTCGTCTTCACCGCTGAGAACGTTAATTTCAATGCCCAGCGTATCGCGAACTTTTTCGACAAAGGCCGGACCGTCCTTGGCTTCGCGTATGGCCGCCGTAGCCACCATATCCAAAGTCGCCACGCCCATGGATTTAGCTAAGCCCACAAAACGCCGCAGGCTGCGCAAGGCACATTTTACGCCTTCTGGATTTAAAACGCCGCTTTCGCCAAGGCCGCTGCCCAAGGCACATTGAGATTTTTCATTATACATAGGAATCGGCAGGCGCATGGGGGCATCATAGACCACCAAACGCACAGAGTTTGACCCTATATCAACCACGGCAACCCGGCCCGAAGGCAGGCCCGGCTTAACAATTTCTGTATCTGAGGAAATATTGATCATGCCCGTTTACCCTAACCTAATTCAACTCTATGACCGTTTTTTCTTAGGCTTCGATTTAGACTTTGTTTTCACTTTGCCCTGTTTACTGCCTAAACCCGACAGGCTGACGTTGTTCATCAAATAATGATGAACATTAACACCGCCCTTTTCAACAACGCGTTCGTACCGCCCATCAGAGGTCAACATCCAACTTTGCTGGGTGTCTTTGATGTTTAACGCCATAATTTCATCCAACACTTGGCGATGCACGGTTGGGTTTTCAATCGGCACCAAGGTTTCGACCCGACGGTCTAAGTTTCGCGACATCCAATCGGCTGAAGAAATATACAATTTGGCTTCCCGCGATGGCAATTCCTGACCATTGGCAAACGCAACAATGCGCGCATGTTCCAAGAACCGACCCACAATGCTTTTTACCTGAATATTTTCGCTGAGCCCTTTTACACCGGGGCGCAGACAACAAATACCGCGCACCACCAAGTAGATTTTCACGCCGGCCTGTGAAGCCTTGTACAAGGCATCAATCATGGTGACATCCACCACGGAATTCATTTTTGCCCAAATGCCCGCAGGCTTTCCAGCCTTGGCATTTTTGATTTCAGCATCGATATATTCCAACAAGGAATCCCGCAAGGTGATGGGAGAAAAAGCCAGCTTTTCCATACCTTCGGGTTTGGCGTATCCGGTCATATAATTAAACAATCGGGTCGCATCGGCACACAACTTTGGATCGCGTGTAAAAAGGGAAAGGTCGGTATAGACTTTGGCCGTGATCGGGTGGTAATTGCCGGTTCCGTAATGCACATAAGAGCTTAAGCCTTTGCCTTCACGACGCACCACCAAATTCACCTTGGCATGGGTCTTTTTGTCCATGAAGCCATAAATCACCTGGACTCCGGCGCGTTCTAGATCGCGCGCCCAGCGGATGTTGGCTTCTTCGTCAAAGCGGGCTTTCAGTTCCACCATAGCGGTGACCGATTTCCCCAACTCGGCGGCTTCGATCAAGGCTTCGACAATGGGGCTGTCATTCGAGGTGCGGTACAAGGTTTGTTTGATCGCGACGACTTTTGGATCACGCGCGGCTTGACGCACAAACTGCACCACCACGTCAAAACTTTCATAAGGGTGATGAACCACCAAGTCCTTTTTGCGGATGGCTTCAAACACATTGCCGCCAAAATCGCGCACCCGTTCGGGGAAACGGGCAATAAACGGTTCAAATTGCAAGTCCGGGCGCTCTTTGACGATCAATTTCGACAAATCCGCCATGCCCAAAATACCACTCAACCGGAATACATCGTCTTCTTCGACGCCAATCGCATCCATGACCAAGGTTTCTAAATCTTCGGGAATGTCCATATTCACGGACAAGCGAATGACCGAGCCCCGGCGCCGACGTTTTAAGGCACTTTCAAAAGTCCGCACCAAATCTTCGGCTTCTTCATCGATTTCCATTTCGCTGTCGCGGATCAGGCGAAAATTGGCGATTTGCACAGGATCATAGGACGGAAACAGCCGATCCAAAAACAACACCACCAGTTCTTCGATGGGAATAAAGCGAATGGATGCCCCGGGCAAACGGACAAACCGGGTCAGCAAATGCGGAATCGGCAACAAGGCTCTCAGCATTTGGCCGGAATTGCGTTGTTTCAATAACATCACCAACGAAAAGCCCAAATTGGGAATAAACGGGAAGGGGTGCGCTGGATCAATCGCCAGCGGAATCAGCACCGGAAAAATATGATCCATAAAATAGCTATCCAGCCATTTTTTATCGCGCGTGGACAATTCATCGCGGTTCAAAACCTTAATGCCTTCGTCCGACAAAGCGTCTTTTAAAACCACCCAAATGCGTTGCTGTTCCACCATCAGACGTTGGGCGGCTTCGTTAATGGCTTCTAATTGTTGGGAAGGGCTTAGGCCGTCTTGGCTGACCGTCGACACACCTGCGCGTTCTTGCCCCTTAAGTCCGGCCACACGCACCATATAAAATTCATCAAGGTTGGCCGCAGAAATGCTGAGAAACCGCACCCGTTCCAACAACGGATGGTGCTTGTTCATGGCTTCTTCCAAAACCCGCGTATTAAAGGCCAGCCATGACAACTCCCGATTGTTGAAGCGATCCGTTGAGGTCAGGGAAACAGCGGGCGTTTTTGAAGAGCTCATTTAAAAAAAATCCATAAAATTTATATTCATCTCATCGCTTATGACCAATACCGTTAAAGATATCATGCTTCACCTGTATAAAAAAATAATACATATCTAAAAAAAAGCAAAATAAGAGTTGTAAAAGCAAAAAGGCCACCTACATAAATAAGGTATAACTGACTAAAACGCTACAATACTCCTCGTTTGGGACCCCCCTCCCTCAATGAGGAGAAGCGTTACGACAAGACTAAGGCCGCTAACCTTCCCCCCCCTGGTTAGCGGTCTTATTTTTTTATTTTTTTACTTAC
>NVSZ01000095.1 GCA_002732845.1 Rhodospirillaceae bacterium | reverse complement strand
TCCTCTTGGGCCGCATGACCAGCATTGAAGACCATTATGAAAATGCCGTAAAGGCTTTCGTGGGCGCGCGGGATGTGTATGAAACCTTGGGACTCACGCGCATGATCAAATTAACGGAAAAAAATATTCAACACGTCGAATCGCTGCTCCCCGAAAAAATAAGCCGCCCAAAAAATGATGATAAATCCATGTGGTGGCTGGCCGAAGATGAAGACGAAGACGAAGACGAAAAGCCCTCTAAACCTCCAGCGTCTTAGCCTAGCCCCCTAAACGTATGCCCGTTAGGTGAACCATTCGCAATTGAACGTGGACGATCTGTCTTAAGACAAAAAGAAAACCCCTGACATCATTAAAGACGTCAGGGGCTTTAAATTGGTGAACCCAGAGCGATTCGAACGCCCGGCCTTCTGATTCGTAGTCAGATGCTCTATCCAGCTGAGCTATGGGTGCATAGGCTTCGCGGTTGATTTGCGAAAGCGGGCGGAAACTAACCCACGATTTCGTTCAACGCAAGCCCTAGATCAAGTTTTTTTACAGACCCTAAAATTAAAGGTTCCCCTGCTTTTCAACCTAAGCCCCCGAAAAACGATGTTTTTATTGAAATCCACCCTTGCCGCAAGGCACCCGTTTGAGTAATATCGCTGGAAAAATAGGTGTGGAGTCAATCGTTTCGACTATATTTGAAGCAATTCTCTCTAAAACTGGGGGTAAACCTTTTCATATAATCGTATGTGAATTTTGGTTTCAAAAAATTATTGAAGGCGAACAAAGGCAATGAATCTTTCGAAGTTCCGGGTATTAATCGTAGGCGCCGCGCTTATTTTGCCAGCGTGTTCGTTTTCCGAATCTGCACTTTGGCCATCCTTGACCGGGGAAGATCCCGCGGCTGAGCCTATGGCAACGCAGCCTGTCTCAGTTGCTCCGCAATCCGCGCGATCCGCTCAGGCCTCCACTGATGGCGGCGCAGGAATTCGTGCTCCTCAATTGGGCTCCACGAACTTTGCGCCCCTGGGCGTGACACCGGGACAAGACACCGGGACGTTTGTGGGTCGTAAAGTTGTTGAGCTTCGCTCTGAGTTGCAACGCTTGCAAGATCAAGTCAGCACCCACAACGGTGGTTTGCAAGAGCTCCGCGCCAATATGGTCAACAACGCACAAACGTATCATGGCACCATCGCTGCYGTGAACGCCCGTTTGCAAGTGGGCACCACACCRGGCAACCCRATTTTGGTRCAACARTTCACATCWGCYCAAGGSGCGYTGGAYAATTTRAATTCCGATATTGCTTCSATGAAYAARTTGGCCACGGCSGCTTCYGCCATGTCCACCATGAGCGCTTATCTTTCCGAATCSACSCGGGCSGCCTTTGGCGTATCCGGYGCGGTTGACGAAGATCACCGTCAATTGGCAATCTTACAAGACGAAGTTGACCAAACGGTTGTTCTGATTGAACGCTTGTTAAAAGAAGTGACCGACGATATCCGTCGCCAAAGCAATTATGTTGCGACCGAACGGTCTAACCTGAACACCTTGGCCGCTGGCATCAAAACCGGCGAAATCTATGGGGCAAGCCTTGGCAACGTCGCAAGCGCCGCTCGTGGGCCGGGTGTGGTTGCTGGCAAGCCCATGGACACAACAAACCGTCGTCCATTGGTCGTGATTCGTTTTGATCGCAACAAAGTTCCGTATCAACAAGCTTTGTACAACGCGGTCAGCCGTGTTTTGGAACGCCGCCCGAACGCCGCCTTTGACTTGGTGGCCGTAGCCCCGATTTCCGGTGGGCCGGCGCGTGTGGCTTTGAACTCGAACAAAGCCCGTCGTCATTCCGAAGACGTTTTGCGGACTCTGACCGAAATGGGCCTACCGCCCGAACGCGTCGCGGTTTCCAGCAAAACTTCAAACACATCGGTCAATAACGAAGTCCACCTCTACCTTCGTTAATATGACAAATCGACAAGCAAAACGCCGGATGCTTCAAGCTCCGGCGTTTTTTTGTGTCTGAATGATCAAAAACGTATTACTATACCGTTCGCTGTCGGACCCGCAATTAACGGATGTGTGGATGTCTATGGATAATGATTACAGTCACCTAACGCATATACAAAGCCATGATGAACTGGCTTTGTATGAGTTGATCCCCAATATCGTTTGGATATTTGATCTTGATCAGCATGGTTGGTGGTGGGGTAATTCGGCAGCCATTGAGTTCTGGGACCTGGAAAACCTTGAGGCGCTAATCGCCAAAGATCTCTCTGATGACAACCAAGGTGCGCGCGACCGAACCCGCCAGACTTTTGACCTTGCGGCAAAAAATGGCCTGACCATTGATCCGTGGACAACCTATCCCAACGGCAAGCCAAAAACTTTGCACATGATGCATCGCGCCGTTTTGGTTGGACCGGATCGTCATCGCGCCATCATCGCTTATATCAATGAAGAAGTGAACTTAGGGGAAACGCCGGAAAATTTACTGCTGGTCGAAGCCATGCGCTACACCACCGTATTGGTGACAAGCTTCAATCTTGACGGTTTCCCCGTGGTGGAAAACCCCGCAGCAACCGAAGCCTATAAATCCGTGAACGCCAAAACACTGACCAATGGCCTGACGCCCTTTACCGCAAGATTTGCCGATCAGGGCGAAGGGGAAGCCTGCTTTAAACGGGCCTTGGCCGAAAAAGGCGGACGATGGAGCTATTTGATGAACACCGAAGCGGGTCTGCGCAGCCACACCCTAGACATCCGCATGACGCGCCACCCCCTCAACGGGGATACCTTGCTGTTGATGGCCGAATATGATGTGACGCCCTTGCACGAAGCTTTGGACTCCGCCCGCCAAGCCCAAGAAGAACTGCGCCGCATGGCCCATTATGATGCGTTAACAAGCCTGCCGAGTTTGCATCTTCTTCAGGAAACATCGACATCCCTTTTGGCCCGCGCCGGACGAAACAAGCAAAAAGTTGCCGTGTTGTTTATCGACCTCGACGGTTTTAAGGCGGTCAATGACACTTGGGGTCATGACGCCGGAGATGACGTTCTCAAAGAGGTCGCCCGTCGCTTGCAGTTGTGTTTGAGAGACAGCGATCAGGTCGCCCGCATCGGCGGCGATGAATTTGTTGTCTTGTTGGCCGAGGTCAACGATCAAAACAACGCCGAGCAGGTCGCAAAGAAAATCATCGCATCTTTGAGCCAGCCCATCAATCTTGATTCCGCAAGCGCAAAAACCGACACGAAAATCGGGGCCAGCATCGGCATTGCCTTTTACCCCGATCACGGCAAAGACATGAAAACCATACTCAAAGCCGCCGATCAATCCATGTATCAGGTGAAAAACACCGGAAAGGGTAACTTCCACTTCGCGTGAAAAAAGCCCCCTTCCCTGCACCGTCGCTAATCAATAAAACGAAAAATCGGCGGATCTTCAGACCCGCCGATTTTTATGTTTTTTGTTCTCGGGTTAGGTCAACCTCTAACGGTAGCATCCGAACTTATTGAACTTTATCTTTCCACATGGAATGACAGCTGATACATGCATCCATCAATTCATTTGCAGAAGAACTCGCCTCAAGCCAATCTTCCTGTTTTGCGGCTTCAACGATGTTTTTTGCGTGCTCGTCTAAAATTCCATCGAAACCAAGTAAACTATTTTTGAAGTCAGCTTGATCCTCTTTTACCATGATCGTCCACGGTTTGTGGCTGGGGGCTGGGTGCGTCAGTATAAAACGAGCACCAACTTCAACCATTTGTTTGTTCTGCCGTAAAATGCCTTCATGAATTGTGCTTGAGCTTTTGCCCATAGTTTCCATTAATTCCCGGTACGTCATATCGGCTTTGGTCATTGAAGATACCAGCTCCTCTGCGGTTTTGTCTTGTGCAGAAACGGTGCCCGCAAAGGCCCAGAAAGCCATAAACGATAAGATAAGTGTTTTTTTCATGAGTTACTCCTATGAATATTAAAGTGAATTAAGCATAACATTCATAAATACTAATATATGAATGTTGCAGAATTATTTCTCAAAATTCAAGAATTGTAACTGAACGTATCAGGCGCTTTGTTTTAATACAGAGGCTTAAAGTAGGCCTTTAACCACGGCCAATACGACGACGTATCTTCCACCCTTGGCGATGATGACGAGGCTTAAGAATATCCAGAAATTTATACGCAAGAAGCCTGCGGCGAAGGTTATGGGGTCTCCGATGACGGGGACCCAGCTTAACAGCAAGCTCCACACGCCCCATTTGGCAAACCATTTGTCGGCTTTRTCCAAATCTTTTTCTTTAAACGGAAACCAKTTTTTGTGTTGCCAATGCAAACACCAGCGYCCCATCACCCAGTTCACAATCGCCCCYARAACGTTGCCCACCGTGGCCACGGCCCACAGCCCCCAAACGGCGTAACTGCCTTCGGCTATCAGGCCCGCAAGGACTGCTTCGGATGAAAATGGTAGAATGGTCGCGGCCAAAAACGCGGCCAGAAAAAGTCCCACAAATCCGTTCATGAAGGAACAACCGCCACATTATCAATCAGCCGCGTGCGCCCCAATTGGGCAGCCCCCAAAATACGTGCGGGACGATTCATATCGAACTGTTCAAGCGGAACCAAAGTCTTTGCATCGACAACGGCTAAATAATCCACCGGTCCGAAGCCCGCGCTGGTGAGAGCCTCTAGGCCCGTTTGTTCCAAGTCTTTCGCTAATTTCCCGGCGATAAAACCCTTGGCGATGGTTTGCAGAACCTTGTTCAAGGTCGATGCCACGGCCCGTTCGGGGTCGCTTAGATACGCATTGCGCGACGACAACGCCAAGCCATCGGCTTCACGCACCGTCGGCACRCCTTGGATGGTCGTGGGAATACACAAATCACGAGCCAGCTGTGTAATCAGCTGCAATTGCTGATAATCTTTTTCGCCAAAAAAGGCCGTATCGGCTTGGACCTGGTTTAATAATTTTGCCACCACCGTGGCCACGCCATCCAAATGCCCCGGACGGCAAACGCCTTCGAACCGTTCATTAAAACGGGGCAGGCTGACCACCGTAATGTCCCCTTGGGGATACATTTCGCGATTGCTCGGCAGGAACACGGCTTGGATGCCTTGGGCTTNNAGGCAAGCGATGTCGGTGGCTTCATCRCGAGGATAAGCGTCAAAATCTTCATTTTCGCCAAACTGGGTGGGGTTTACAAAAATCGTCACGATCACGCGGTCGCATAGCGCCTTGGCGGTTTTGACCAATTCCATATGGCCCACGTGCAAGGCCCCCATGGTCGGCACCAAACCAATGCTTAGGCCTTCGCGTTTCCACGTTTTGACTTGAGACCTAAGATCAGCAATGGTGCGCAAGAGGGACGGATAATCAGGCATCGTCGTCTTTTTTAGGCATACCAAAACAATGTTCCGGGCCGGGAAAGGTTCCCGCTTTGACTTCTTCGGCGTACAAGCGTGCGGCCTCACTAATGCCCGCGCCCAAATCCATATAGCGTTTGACAAATTTGGGTTTAAAATCGTTGAACAAGCCCGCCATGTCTTCGGTCACTAAAATCTGACCATCGCACGCGGGCGAGCCGCCGATGCCGATGGTGGGGACTTCAACTTCATCCGTAATACGTCTGGCTACGGCTTCAAAGACACCTTCGACCACCAAACCAAAAACGCCGGCTTTGTCTAGCGCTTTTGCATCTTGGACAATGTGTTCAGCGTCTTCGGCGTTGCGGCCTCGGGTTTTAAATCCGCCCAGCGTATTGACCGATTGCGGCATCAGCCCAACATGGCCCAAGACCGGAATGCCGCGTTGGGTGAGGAACGTGACGGTTTCGGCCATTTCGGCCCCGCCTTCAATTTTCACACCCGCGCAACCGACTTCTTTCATAATGCGCGCGGCGTTGCGAAAGGCCATTTCGGGGCTTTCCTGATACGATCCAAACGGCATATCGACAATCACACAGGCCCGATTAGCGCCCCGCATCACCGCTTGGCCGTGGGCAATCATCATGTCCAAGGTCACGCCAACGGTGGTATCCAAACCGTATAAAACCAWGCCGAGGCTATCGCCCACCAGCAACAAATCGGTATGGACGTCCAGCAAGCGAGCCGTGATCACGGTATAGGCTGTCAGACACACCAACGGCTCGGCCCCATGGCGGCGTTTGCGGGCGCGAATATCGGGAACGGTCATGCGTTTTGCCGTGCCGTTTACATCAATCGATTTTAAAGTGCTCATGATCGTTTTCCAAATCTAACAAGGTCATTGATCTAAAGAATAGCCCCACCAGCCTTCAAAGGCAAAATTAAGCTTTCACCGCGACCACAAACAAGCGTTTAAAGGCGAACAGCGTGGTTCCGTCCGCTTGTTTTGGATAGGCGCTGCGAAGCTTTTGAGCGACTGCGCTTTGGAAGTCTTCGCGTTGATCGCCTAGCAACGCCCCTAACAGCGGGTTTAAAGCGGTGGAGCTGATCCAGTCTAACACCGGGTCGTCGCCTTTAAGATCATGGGTGTATTCGGTTTGCCAGACGTCGATACTTTTGGCTTGGGGTTTTAGCCAACCGTAATAGTCTTCGGGGTTGGCCACGGGGGCCGGACGCAGCAGCGGTTTCAAGACCTCGGCCCACGGCCCATCCCGCGCCACTTCGCGCATCAAAACATGCGAAGGCTGGGCAAACTGGTTGGGCATTTGCACCGCCAAGACACCGCCAGAGGGCACAAAGCCGAACAGGCGCGGAAACAAGCTGGCATGATCACCCAGCCACTGCAGGGCGGCGTTGGAAAAGATTAAATCCGGCGACGTTTTGGGTGTCCACGAATTCACATCGGCGTGTTGCCATGTGGCTTGGTTGGCGAAGACCTCTCGGGCGCGGGCCAGCATTTCTTCGCTGTTGTCGATGCCCGTAAGCTTGGCCGTGGGGAAGGCTTCCAACAACGCCTCAACCATGTTGCCGGGGCCACAGCCCAAATCAACGACCTGTTCGGCCTGATCCAAGGGAATGCGTGCCAACAGGTCCAAGGCCGGACGCAGACGGTGATCGGCGTATTTCAGGTAATGGTCAGGGCTCCAACGCATTTAGGAAAATTTCATCAAAAATTTGACGATTTTCCGGGTGCGGTCACTGAACAATTTAGGCGTATAAAAGCTGCCCGCCGTGCGTTTTGAGACTTCACCCAAGGTTGGATACGGGGCAATGGTCGACGCAAGTGCACCAATTTTCAAGCCCTGTTCCATCGCCAAGACCCAAGGCGCAATCAGTTCTCCGGCGCGCGGTCCAACCATCGAACAGCCCAGAATTTTGCCTTTTTGCGTGACGATGGCCTTCACCAACCCTGTGGAATTACGTTCCGCCAAGGCGCGGTCATTTTCAGAAAATTCCCACGTTAAGACACGGATATCCTTTCCATATTTCTCTTTAGCCTGATCGACTAGTAGGCCTACGTTAGCCAATTCGGGCGTGGTATAGGTAACCCACGGCACCGCATCTAACTTTGCCTTAGCGGGCAGCTTAAACAACGTATTGCGGATAACGATTCCGGCGTGATAGCCGGCCACATGAGTAAACTGAAACCCGCCCGCAACATCGCCGATGGCAAAAACCCGTTTGTTCGACACGCTGCGCAGGCGTTCATCGATTTCGATGCCGTGCGGGGAAAAATCCACGCCCGCATGTTCTAAGCCTAAGCCTTCAACATTGGCGCGGCGTCCTGCGGAAACCAATATGTGCGAACCTTCAAGGGTGTGTTCAACGCCATCCGAATCGGTGATGACCACTGCGGGGGCTTTTTCATCGCCCGCGACACGAAGAACTTTACAGCCTTCAAACAAAACAATGCCGTCTTCGACCAGCTGCTGGCGCACCACGTCAACCAGTTCTGGATCGTCCTTGGGCATGATGGAAAAGACTTCCAACAAGGTGACGTCTGCCCCCAAATGACGAAACGCCTGAGCCAATTCACAGCCAATCGGTCCGCCGCCAATGATGATCAGGTGTTTGGGGATATCGGTCAAATCAAAAACGGTTTCGTTGGTTAGCGGTACGACAGACGCTAAGCCTTCGATGGGCGGTACAAAGGCGTGCGATCCGGTGGAAACGACAAAATATTTTGCCGTAATTTCCACATCACCGGCTTGCACGGTTCTTGAATTTAAAAAGCGTCCATAGTCTTTAATGACGTTGACGCCCATGCCTTCAAAACGTTCAACGCTGTCGTTCGGCGCAATGGTATCGATAACGCCGCGCATATGTTCAAAGACCTTTTTGCCATTGACTGAAATTTTGCCTGTTTTAATGCCGAAACGGCCAGCGTGCCGGGCTTCATGAGCCGCATGTCCGGCGGCCAGCAAAGCTTTTGAGGGCACGCAGCCTGTATTTAAACAATCGCCGCCCATTTCGCCTTTTTCAATCAACACCACATCGGCG
>NVSZ01000094.1 GCA_002732845.1 Rhodospirillaceae bacterium | reverse complement strand
CGCTGATCCTGTCCGGGCCACCAATCCGGACGCCCGCGTTCTGCGCACGCGACATGGATCAGAGGTCAAGGTTAAGTCGTGGGCTCCCGGCCTTAAATAAGTTAAGGCTTGGGCTCCCGGCCTTAAGTAAGCCCATTTCCACCTTAATATTCGTCCTGATCCAGCCACATATCTTTATGAAAGCGAAGCACTTTGTTGCGCCCGCCTTCTTTGGCTTTGTACAGGGCGATGTCGGAATATTTGACACATTCCCAGAATCCTTCCCCATCATCGGGGAACATCGATACACCAATAGAAAGGGTCTTTTTCAAGGGGCCCATAGGGGTCTGGAACGTGAAGTCATCCAGTTCGGCACGAATGCGTTCGGCCAACAACATGGCCCCGTCTTCGTCGGTATGCGGCAACAGCAAGATAAATTCTTCGCCGCCATAACGAATGGCTAAATCCGCATCACGCACCGCCTTGGCAAGGATGTTTGACAGGCCTTTGATGACTTCATCGCCCACATCGTGACCATAATCGTCGTTGACCTTTTTGAAGAAATCAACGTCACACATCAAAATGCCCATGCTGGCTTTTTGGCGCACAAGTCCGGCCAGCATGCTGTCGATGTAATCTTCCAAGAAACGGCGGTTATACAGCCCCGTCATGGGGTCGCGCATCGCAGTTTCTTTTAACGATTGCATCAATTGACGGGCTTCGATTACCGGGGCCGCTTGATTCAAATAAATCTGTGCCATTTGTTCAATGCCCGGGCGGCTTTTTGCGCCTTCTTCGGACATCACCAATTGCAAGATTCCGCCAATATGGCCTGACAGCATCATCGGCATACAGACATGCACCATCTTGCCCATATCCTTACTGTTTCCAGCAAAACGGGGGCAGATGTTGTCGTGATCGATGCTCGATACGTCTGCGGCGGTGCGTTTGCAACGACACGCTTCGGCATTGACCATAATGTCTGGGTCGCACCATAAATCAGCTGGATTTTTCAGACCGCCAACAAAGATGCTGTTCAGCGCGCGTTCGTTATCGGTAACTTCGTAAAACGAAAAATTCGTCAATTCAAAGTGATCGGTCACCACGCTTTTAATACGGGAGTAGATTTCTTCGATGTTTAAATCGTTTTCAACCGTTTGCTTAAACCGCGTTGCGCCAACCATTTCTTCGACCACGTTGACGGTGTGGGCCAAAAGATTGGTATTTTTATCGAAACTTCGTGTTTGATTGCCAAGGGATTGAATTTTCGAAGAAATTTTACCCATGCTTTGGTCAAGGGTTTCCAGCAACAGGTTTGTGCTGTCGGCGATTTCGCCAATTTCATCGGTTGTTTTTGATTCAATACGACCACTGAAATTACCCGCCGTAGCCTCTAAAACAACCTCTTTTAAGTTTTCAGCCGTCGCCACCATGGGGGCAAATAGACGTTTGAGGAAATACGCCAAGCACAGGCCAAAGATCAGCAACAAGACAACAATCGGTGTGATCGACATCCATTCGGCTTGTTTTAAATGATCCAAGGAAAAGGTCAGGGTGACGGCGCCGTTGACCGTACCTTCGGGCACGTCATGACACTGTAGACAATTTAAGGTTCCCGTCCCTGTGGCGATATAGGGGATGGTGATACGGTACATAGGTTCGTTATTTTCGGTGAAAAAACGCTCTTGCCATTTGCCCGTAGCAAGGACCAAACGGTCCATTTCATCACGGGGCTTTTCACTGTTTAAACCGGGGCCAAATTGTTTGTTGACGGGGTCACCACGCACCACATGTACGGCCGTGATTCCGGGGATTGCGCGCAGGCGCATTAACAGGTTTTCGCGTTGATCAATAACACCGGATAACATTTGCTCGGTTAAGGAAATACGCAACAGTTCAGCCGCCATGCGGCCCTGTTCGCGGATGGTTTCTTTACTGAAAAAGCTAAAGGATTGAATGGTGACTACGGATAAAAGAACGATTAAAACCGTCGAAATAATGCCTGAAAACAGATACCGTTTTTGCTTAAGCTTCATTCTTTTTAGTCCCCCAAGTCCGCATAAGTCCGCACATGTTCTTCTTTTTGAAGATTTCATTAACTGTAAGTTAATGCAAAAGGATTGAAAAATCACGCTTTTTTGTTGTTAAACCATAAAGTAAAATATGGATTTAGACAAAAAGGTAAATAATCAAATACGCACACAATACGACGATCATCCAAAACGCCATTTCTCCGGCGGGAGTTGTCCGCGCCAAAACACCGCGTGGGTTGTGATGTTCGGTGGCCAGCGTGATGACTTTGCTGACCAATTTGCTTTTGGCGCTTCCAAAGCTGCGATTGAACTTTGTAATGACAATGGTCGCCTTGCGCGCCGCGTTAAACAACAGTTTGCGGTAAACCCAATCAACATCCAATGTGATGGTCAGCGTGCGTTTCATCAGTTTTAACAAAACAAAGAACGCCAAGCCGCTGTACAGCAATAACTGTAACATTTCATAGACATGAGCTTGGGTGTAGGGCTCATAATCTGTGGGGAAGGGCAAGATTGCGTACAGGTATTCGGGCTGTACGCCGATCCAAATACACAAAATCGAAAAGAACGCCATGGCGGCTTTCATGTTCCACGGGGGATCTTTGGGGCGCAGGCCGGAATCCTTTTGGAAAAAAACAAACCACGGGAACTTAATACCCGCATGCAAAAATACCCCGGCCGAAGCCGCCACCAGAGCAAACCACGTAAACGCCAAGCCTTCATCAAAGGCGGCTTGCGACGTCATAGATTTGGAAATAAAGCCACTGGTCCACGGCACACTTGAGATTGCCAAGGCTCCGATGATGCCTGCTAAGGCGGTAAACGGCATGGATTGAAATAAGCCACCCAAATCGGTGCATTTGCGTTTGCCGTTGGTCATGTACATCACCGACCCGGCACTCATCAACAATAACGCTTTGTAAATGATGTGGGTAAACGCATGGGCGGCGGCCCCGTTGATTGCCATTTCGGTGCCAATGCCCGCGGCCACCAACATAAAGCCCACTTGGTTGATGATCGAATAAGCCAATATGCGGCGCATGTCGTTTTCCAACAGCGCGTAAATGATACCGTAAAAGATCATATACAGACCCAGCCAGATCAAAATCTCGGTTCCGGCAAAGCCCACCAACAACACATAGACAGCCGTTTTTGTGGTAAACGCCGACAAAAATACGGTGCCGGACCAGCTGCCTTCGGGGTACGCATCGGGCAACCACGCACTCAACGGCGGAGCGCCTGTATTAATCAGGAACCCGACCAAAATCGCCCACGTGGCAAAGCTGTTGGGGATCATGCGCACAAAGTCGATGGAGCCGGTTTCTTGGGCATAACCAATCACGCCGACCATCAACACCACACCGCCAAACAGGTGAATAATGGCATAGCGCATGGCGGCCTTGGCTGAGGCTTCGGTACGCGCCGACCATACGATAATGGTTGAGGCCACCGCCATTATTTCCCAATAGATAAACACGGTGACCAAATCACCGGCCAAGGCCACGCCAATGGCGCTGCCCGCATAGACAAAGGCTGCGACCATTTCAGTGACGTTGTTGCGGTTCAGCGCAAACAAGCCCCCGGCAAAGGCCATAATGGCAAACACGGTGGCAAACAGCCGTGACAGATTATTGCCTTCGACCAGTTCCAATTCATAGTCTAAGAAAGACGCGGTCACCTGCACACCGTCGCCGACTTGCCAAATAGCGACAAGGGTGACCAGCGGTATGGTTAAGGTCAGGACTTTGCGCAGGCTGCCTTTGAACACAGGCAACAGAAAAGCCCCCAAAATCAAGATCAGGGCGGGGGACATAAGCAACGTATCAATTGTCATAATACGTATCCTTACGCCCAAGAGTTTTGCCGACGATAAATTTGGCAAACAAGACCATGCCGATACACGTCACAAAGCCGTACCATGAATAAAAAGTCACTGTACCTTCGATGCCAAATTTTGTGTGGGGATGCACGGTTGTGCCCAGTCCTGTCACCAAAGCCAGCAAAAGGATGCCACCAATCCACAGACCTTTGATGGTCTTGGGCCGCACCAGCCAGTGCAGTTTTTGCGGGTTTTGCGTTATTTTTTGTTCTTTCATGATTTAATCCCCCACCAAAGCTTGCCSCAGAGCCAAGGGGACTTCTGGATAAAAGAACAAGACAATGGTGCCGAGCGCGGTAAAGCAGAGCGCCAAGACCATCGGCCACGGGGCTTCACCATGATCTTCGAATTCATAATGCGGGGCTTTTTTGTGGCGCTTTTGGGGTTCTTTGAAAAAGGCCACATAGATAATCGGCAAAAAATACGCCGCATTGAGCAACGTCGAGCCAATGATCACCAAGATCACCAGAGCATTGCTGGTTTCCAGCGCGCCGCTGAGAATATACCATTTTGATATAAAGCCAGCCGTCGGCGGAAGTCCGATCATCGACAACGCGCCAATGGCAAATGCGCCCATGGTGAACGGCATGGTGCGACCAATGCCGTCCAATTCGCTTACCTTGGTTTTATGGGCGGCGGTGTAAATGGCCCCGGCCGCAAAAAACAGGGTGATTTTGCCAAACGCATGGGCCGCCATATGCATCGCCGCGCCCGCCACCGATATGGGCGCCAAAATGGCCGCGCCCAAAATCACGTAACTGAGTTGGCTGATGGTCGAATAGGCGAGGCGTCGTTTCAGATTGTCTTGGCGCAACGCAATGATGGACGCCGAAATAATCGTAAACGCCGCCACCAAAATGAGCCAGTCATCGGCCCGTGCATCGACCAGTAAATCCAGCCCAAATATATAAACAATGACTTTAACCACCGCAAACACACCGGCTTTGACAACTGCGACCGCGTGCAACAAGGCCGACACCGGAGTCGGCGCCACCATGGCGGCGGGCAACCAGCGGTGTACGGGCATCATGGCGGCTTTACCAATGCCAAACACGTACAAGAATAACAATACGGCCAGTTCTGGTCCGTGGACTTTGTCGGCCAAAATACCGCCCGATTGGAAATCCAACGTGCCCGTGATGTTATAGGTCCACAACATGGCGAGGAACAAAAAGCCGATGGATGTGGCCATCAAAATGCCCAAATAAACGCGTCCACCTTTGATCGCTTCGGGGCGACCGGAATGGGTCACCAAGGGATAGGTCGACAGCGTCAAGACTTCGTAAAAGACAAACATCGTCAATATGTTGCCGGAATAAGCAATGCCAATGGCGCTGGAAATCGCCAACGTAAAGCAGACATAAAAACGGGTCTGGTTTAGTTCTTTGTTGCCGCGCATATAGCCGATGGAATAGACCGTATTGACGATCCATAGGCCACTGGCGATCAGCGCAAACAGCTGGCCCAAAGGCTCGACCGTTAAGGTCAGCATCAGGCCCGGAAACATTTCCAATATGTCGACCGAAGGACGGGCACCATCCAAAACGTCAGAGGTCAGGCTGGCGACCAAGATAAACTCGGCAATCGCGGTGATCAGCGAGGCGGCTTCGCGCAGATTGCGATAACGTTCGCCCAAGGCCCAAACAAACAGGCCGCCAATCAAGGGCAAAATCAAGGTCAGCTGAATAACGGCGGCTTGGGATAAATAAGCACTCATTTACATGCCCCCCATCAATTGTCGTGCGGCGGTGTGGGCGATGTCCATGGTCAGGGTCGCATGGGTGCCAAAATACAGACTCGCCAGCGCCAAAATCCACGTGGGGATCAGCATGCTCATGGGTAATTTTTTGATGACTTTGACCGGCGGCAGATGACTGTCGCGCAGATACGCGACTTCAAAAATCCGCCACACATAAATCACCGCCAGCAACGACGACAACAAAATGAGCGCCGCCAAGGGCCACATGTCGGCTTCCAAGGTTGCCGTGACCAGCTGCCATTTACTGACAAACCCGGCTGTTAGGGGGACGCCGATCAAGCCTAAGCCCGCGACAATAAACGCCGCCATCAACAACGGCATGCTTTTGCCGATACCGCGTAGATCCCGCAGGGTGACGGCTCCGGTGGAATAGATAATCGCGCCAATGGCTAAGAAAGCGGTGCCTTTGACCAGAGCATGGTTGAACAGGTGAATGATGCCGCCCGCCAAGCCAGCCTCGGTCGCCAAGGCGACCCCCAAAACCATATAGCCAATTTGGGCCACCGAAGAATAGGCCATCATGCGTTTGAGGTTTTCTTGCCAAATTGCCGACAAGCTGGCCAAGAACATACCCGCCAAGGCCATGCCGATCAGCACGGGTTGCAGCGGGAAGGTGGCAAACAAATCAACTTCGCCAAACACCGTAAAGAAGATGCGCAACAACACATACAGCGACACCTTGGTCGCGGTGGCCGCCAAAAAGGCGGTGACCGCGCTGGGCGCGAAGGTATAGGCATTGGGCAACCACATATGTAACGGGAACAGGGCCAATTTTAAACTGATGCCCACGGTTAAAAACGCCATGGCCGCCAGAACTGTGCGGGTATCGGCGACGGCGGGCATGATGGTCGATAGATCGGCAATGTTCAGCGATCCGGTCATTTGATACATCAGGCCGACGCCGATGATGTAAAACGTTGCGCCAATGGTGCCCATGATCAAATACCGATAGGCCGCGGTTAGCGCGCGTCGGTCTTGACCCATACTGATCAACACATACGACGACAGAGATGAAATTTCCAAAAATACAAACAGGTTAAACGCATCGCCCGTCACCGTGATACCTAAAAGTCCGGAAATACACAGCAACATCATGGTGTAAAACAGGTAAATGCGTTCTTTTTGAATTTCGTTTTCGACGCTCTTTTTTGCGTACGGGATCACCACCGCTCCGATGGTGGCAATGATCACAACGACAAAGGCGCCCAGTGGATCTAGTTTGTATTCAATGCCCCACGGCGCGTCCCAGCCGCCGATGCGGTAAAACACTTCGCCCTGTTCAAGGACTTGGATCAACAGCTTTATGGCAATCGCAAAAATAGACCACGAAACCGCCAAAGCAATGACCCAAGCGGCGGTCGCATTGCGGACCAATACACACACCGGGGCCGCCAGCAACGGCACCACGACCAGTAAAATCAGCCAAGGATCAGAGGTTAACATGCGACGTCTTCCTCTTCGTGTTCAATGGCTTGGATTTCGTCTTCTTCGATGGTGCCATACGCCGCATTGATGCGCACCACCAACGCCAAAGCCAGCGCCGTGGTCGCGACACCAACAACAATGGCGGTCAGGATCAAAACATGGGGCAGGGGATTGGAATAGATTTTAACGGCTTCGTCCAAAATCGGTGCAGAGCCGCCTTCGATCTTGCCCATGGAAATATAAAAAACAAAGACCGACACTTGAAAGATGTTCAGGCCAACGATTTTTTTGATCAGGTTGCCTTGGGCAATCACCACGTAAAAACCGGACATCATCAAAACAATGACGACCCAGTAATTCAACAAGCCAATGAGATCTGGAATATCAATCATTTCCTTCGCCCTCATTTTCTTGATCCAGCGCGATGTTGCCATCTTTGCCATGTCCGGCGAAGGTGAAAAAGATCGTGACCATAGCCCCCGCCACCGTCATGCCGACACCAAATTCAATCAAGAGAATACCTAAATGTTGTCCGGCCAACGGGGTTTTGCCGAGCACGGAATAATCTAAAAATTCGGCACCCATCATCATGGTCACAATGCCTGTGCCGCCAAACAGCAACACACCCAACGCCAAAACAATGCGGGTAACATCGGCGGTGATGGCTTGGCGCGCCGTTTCTACGCCAAAAACCAGTCCGTACAAAATAAAAGCTGCGGCCATGATAACGCCCGCCTGAAAGCCGCCGCCGGGGCCGAAATCGCCGTGAAATTGCACATACAAAGCAAACAAAATGATCGGCGGCACGATGATTTTGGTGACGACCCGCAACAGGGGAGCCTTAAAAATCATGATTTTGTCTCCTTTTTATCGGAAACTGCTTTTTCATTTTTGTCGTTTTCTTTGCTCTCTTCTTCGTTTTCTTCTTTGCGTCGATAGGCCACGCGTGATGTGGACATGCCTTGCCCTTTTGCCCGACCTAAGATTGCCAACACGCCAATCGCGGCGGTAAAGACAACGGCGGTTTCGCCCAAGGTATCAAAGCCGCGATAGCTGGCAAGGATGGACGTCACGATATTTGGTGGGCCAACTTCCCCAGCGGATTTTTCGATGTAATGATTGGCCACATGTTGGTGAATGGGCGCATTTATATCGCCATAACGCGGCATGTCAAAGGTGCCGTACACCAGAACGCCGCCGGTGATGAACACCACCAATAACGGCATGATGGAAAGCTTTTTGTGAACTTTTTCGGTGCGGCTGGTCAGGGCCAGTGTGCTCAACATCAACACGGTCGAAATGCCCGCGCCCACGGCGGCTTCGGTAAAGGCTACGTCGACCGCGTCCATAACCAGATATAAAGCGGCCGCAAACAGTGAATAAA
>NVSZ01000093.1 GCA_002732845.1 Rhodospirillaceae bacterium | reverse complement strand
ATGGTTATGTCATGTTGGTCAATCAGGAAGCCATGGGCAAACCCACCAGCATTTTTGTCGACATCAGCCTCAACAGCCAAAGCGAAGAATCCTTTGATACGTTCGAACAAGCCGTCAAAGACTGCCCGGAAATCATGGAATGTTTTTTGATGTCGGGCGACAGCGATTATTTGATTCGGGTGGTGGCGACCGATGCCCAGGACTTTGAACGCATCCACAAAAAATACTTGTCGCGGTTTCCCGGCGTGGCGCGCATCCGCTCGAACTTTGCGCTGAGAACGGTCTGTAAAAAAACCGCCTTAGAAGTTTAAAGCCCCTTTGCTTATTTAGCGTAGGGTTTTAAATGTTTGCGCATGAACAGTTCGGCGCGGCGAATGGCATCGCGCGCCGCCAAATCATCAGCAAAAGTGCGTATGGTTTCGGGGCGAAAATCAAATCCGCGTCCGACGCCCGGGTATATAAACAGCTGCACATCACGGTTTAATGCCAACATCGCATTGACCGCCATTTCCATGGAGCGTTTGCGTTGGTATTGGTCGTTTTCGCCAATAAAGATCATCGCCGGAATTTTCAAATTGTCGGCTTCGGTGGCATAGCGATAAACCTGCATGGGTTCCGGGGCATTGGGGTCTTGCATGTGCGGATAATAAGACACATAACACGCCGCCGCGTCGCTTTGGCGATCCTTGGTCACGGCGACCTTTAAGGTATAATAGCCGCCCCGTGTATGAGAATACAGGCACGCCCGGTCGGTCGAAACATCGGGCAGGGTCAGCAGAAACGATAGCCCGGCACTGACGTCATCTTCTAAAGTATAATCATGTTCAATCGGACGCGGCGCCATAAACCGACCCGCATAGATGTCGGGGGCTAAGACTATAAAGCCTCGTGCGGCCAAACGTCGCGCATGGGCCTTGACCCAATCAATCAGACCCGCGCGGCCGTGTTGAAACAAAACGGCCGGATACGTGCCGGGCTTTTTGGGGCGATACAGGGTGGCGGGAATATCCACCTCGCCACTCATATAGGTCAGGTTGCTTTCCACCACTTCGTCATTGTGCGGCGCGTCCAATGTCCCGTCTTTCCACCATGCTTCATCCCACCACCAATCTTTTTGGATGGGGACTTGCTGGTAATCAGCAGATTGGGCGGTGGCGAGGCTGGGAACAGTCAACGCCAGACACATATATAAGGTAACAAGACCGAATTTCATCTTAAGAAGCTCCGTTGATAAAGGCTTCCATCGCATCGGCGGCATCTTCGATATAAAAATCGAGGAAGAAGTGACCGGCTTCGTCAACCACGACCATTTGCAGTTTTTTGCCATCGACCATGGGCTGGACAGCTTCGATCAAGCCGTCAACAACTTGGTCGGCACTGGCGGCAATCACCAAAACAGGGACCGATATTTTGGGCAGTAAATTTGGGGTGTGTTGGCGTTGGTCAACTTTGTAATAGCTGACAAAGCTGTCGGCGGTGACGTCTTCACCTGGGCAATACAAAACGCCCATGCCTTTCATCAATTCACCACCCTTGCCCGCAGCCTGCAAAGCCGTGGCTTTGCCAAACGCGCTGGAAAGATCTTGATTGTGGGTTTTCTTAAAGCCCTGAGCGGCGTCTTTTGCATTCCACGTTGCGGGCGCGATCAGCACCACTTTGGATACAGCGGGATCGGTGTTTTCTGCGGCAAACCATGCGGTTTGATTGCCCCCGCGAGAATGACCCGCGACGACCACGTCTTTGGCGCCTTTAGATTTAACGTAACCTAACCAATAGCCAATTTCGGCCATGGCGTCGGAATGTTTGTGGGTGGCGGGGATGGCGCAGTCGAATGATCCGGTACGGTTGCTGACGCCGAAGCTTAAGGTTGGGGCGATCGAGCTGATGTCGCGTTCCGCCAAAAGGTTTTGCAACGCCACAATGATTTCCATTTTGTTGTGGGCCAATGTGCCGTGCGTTAAAAGCACGATACCGTCTTTTATGCTTTTGCCATCGGCCAAGACCAGATTGGCGTTCAGCGTTAAACCTTCTGGTGATTTGATTGTGATATCTTCGGCCCACGCGCTGAAGCTCAGGCAACATGCGGCGGCGGTAGCAAGGAGACTCGTTTTTAAAGTGTTCAGCATCATTTTTTCCCATTTCCCAAATAACATAAAATTTGTAGGGATGCTAGCCAACTTGTTTCGACTTGAGAAGCTGTTTTTCAGGAATAAATAAAAAGAACTTTCGGGGTGCAGAGGTTGTGCTTATGAGTTAAAACCCCATATAATAATGTAGATCGTTTTTAATTGTACCGTTCAGGATGTATATTCATGAAATCCATTGCCCCCGCTGCAGCTTTAAAGCTGATCACTGCTAAAACCGCCATGATGATCGATGTGCGGGAAGCGGATGAGTACGATTACGAGAACATTCCGGGGTCTTTATTGCAATCGTTGTCTTTTTTTGATGCGGAGCTTTTTCCGGACTTGAAAGACAAAACCCTGATCATTATGTGTAAGGCCGGAATGCGTTCTGCTGCGGTGATCAAGCAGCTAGAAGAGGTTGGCTACAGTGATATTTACAACCTCGAAGGCGGAATTGTGGCTTGGGAAGAGGCCAAATTCGAAACTGAAGGYAAAAARTACGAAGCCYTRGATTACCAAATTTAGNCGCATAKCCTTGATWTRTTTATGGTTTTATCTTYYCGRATRTTTTTTTTCGGGAAGATGACATTTATGGTTTTACAGCACGGTAWTTTTTATATTAACATTCNTTNWWATRTATTGCCGTTYYGMAYAATGAGCCCTTACWGGTTTTAGCTAAGGGTCRRTAGTAAAGGTCACTATAATGTCGAAGCTTCTTGGTAAAATCAGTTGCCCCAAAAGGGAATTCCTTCTGGCCTCCACATCTACGCTTGGAGCCGTTGGAGCCGCTGCCGCGGCCTGGCCTTTTATTGATAGCATTAATCCCGCCGCCGACGTTTTGGCGGTTTCTTCAACTGAAGTTGATTTATCCTCGATTGCCGTAGGCGAAGGACTTGGTGTTCTTTGGCGGGGCAAGCCTATTTTCATCAAACACCGTACTGCGGAAGAGATCAAACAGGCTCAAGATGATGACACGGCGGAAATGATTGATCCGCAAACCGATGCAGCTCGGGTCCAAAAAACAGAATGGCTTGTGGTCATTGGTATTTGCACGCACCTTGGCTGTTTACCCAGCGGCCACCTTCCGGGTGATAAAAAAGGCGAGTTTGGCGGGTGGTTCTGCCCTTGCCATGGTTCGCAATATGATACATCCGGCCGCGTTCGTTCCGGACCAGCGCCGTTGAACCTGGAAATCCCTCCTTACGCCTTTAAAGATGATAGCACGCTTATCATTGGGGACGCAGAAGCATGAAAAAAGAAAACAACACCTCGCGTCTGATGACGTGGATTGATGAGCGTTTGCCGATTTTTTCGTACGCAAACAAAAACGTTATTGATTACCCAACGCCGAAGAACCTGAATTATTTGTGGAATTTCGGATCAATTGCCGGCATCATTTTGGTGATTATGATCATCACCGGCATTTTCCTCGCGATGAACTATCAACCACACACCGATGTTGCGTTCCAAAGTGTTGAACGCATCATGCGCGATGTGAACTATGGCTGGTTGCTCCGCTATTTGCATATGAACGGTGCGTCGATGTTTTTCATCGTCATTTATATTCATATGTTCAGGGGCATGTATTTCGGCTCTTATAAATCTCCGCGTGAAATCTTGTGGATCATGGGTGTYGCCATYTATGTGACCATGATGGCGACYGCRTTTATGGGCTAYGTWYTGCCTTGGGGSCAAATGAGCTTCTGGGGWGCCACGGTTATCACCAAYTTGTTYACSACSATTCCTKTGGTTGGYGATTATCTTGTGACCTGGATTTGGGGTGGATTTACGATTGATTCCCCAACCATYAACCGTTTCTTTGTKTGGCACTATYTGATGCCGGCGATYATTGTKGGCATTGTTATTGTTCACYTGTGGGCRYTKCAYGTCACCAAATCGAACAACCCTTTGGGCATYGATATCAAATCYAAAAAAGAYACCATTCCSTTCCACCCGTACTACACCATCAAAGATTTGTTCGGGTTTGGCGTGTTTWTGATCATYTTCTTGTATTTYGTCTTTTTCCAACCAAACTTCTTTGCCGAAGCCGACAACTACATTCCGGCGAATCCGATGGTTACGCCTCCGCACATTGTTCCTGAATGGTACTTCTTGCCATTYTACGCAATCTTGCGGGCGATCCCCGATAAGCTCGGCGGTGTGATTGCCATGGGTGGCGGCGTGATGATTTTGTTCATCTTGCCTTGGTTGGATACATCCAAAGTGCGTTCTGCACGTTATCGCCCAATCTTCAAAGTTATGTTCTGGGTCTTTGTTGCCGACGTTCTGTTCTTGGGTTGGTTGGGCATCCGTCCTTCCGAAGGCGTCTATCTGACTTGGGGCCGTATCGCAACGTTCTATTATTTCTTCCACTTCTTGGTGCTTTTGCCCATGCTTGGAAAATACGAACGCTGTGATCCCGTTCCCGATGACATTAATGAAGAATTCTTGAAAGACCATTGTGATGACGGTGAAGATGACGAGACTGATGGCAAAGAGGAAAAAACCAATGCGTAGTTTTTTAATGGCAGGCTTACTTGGCTTGGTTTTTGTGACCACTTCGGCTCCCGCTTCGGCGAGTGGCGACAGTGTTCCCACCCAGAAATGGTCATTTGATGGCATCTTTGGGAAATTTGACAGACCCGCGATTGAACGGGGCAGTCAGATCTTTTTTGAAGTGTGTGCGAATTGCCACTCTTTGGACCTTCTGTCGTATCGGAACTTGGTTGAAATCGGCATGGATAAAGAAGCCGTTGTTGATTTAGCCGCCGAATATGAAGTCGAAGACGGGCCCAACATGGACGGTGAAATGTTCATGCGTCCGGGCCGTTTGTCCGATCGTATCGTTGGTCCGTATCCGAATGAGCAATCAGCCCGTTCTGCTCATGAAGGATCATTTCCTCCGGATCTTTCCGTTATGGTCAAAGCCCGCAAGGGGGGAGCAAACTATATTTATGCCCTGTTGACCGGATATAGCGATGAAGTTCCTGCGGATTTCAACGAAGACGATGGCGGTTATTATAATAAGTACTTCCCGGGTAATCGTACTGCGATGTCCCCACCACTTGAAGATGACTCTGTCGAATACGAAGACGGTACACCCGCAACACTTCAGCAAGAAGCACACGATGTTGTTGCTTTCTTGGCTTGGGCGGCTCAGCCTGAACTCGAAGAACGCAAATCCCTTGGCGTTAAAGTCATGCTGTATTTGTTGGTTCTGACGGCTCTGCTGTATGCTTTGAAACGAAGCATTTGGGGTTGTCTCAACCTGAAAGAATGCGAATCAGCTGAATAAACGTATTCTCTAAAGTCTAAAACGCCCGCTCTGGTTTTCAGAGCGGGCGTTTTTTTATGCATGTGATGCAGCTCACTTCTTTAAAGGCGCATCTTGGCTAAAACTCATTTCAAGACAGATGGCGTTATTTACCGACTGAACATTATCTGAACACAGACTTCAGGATTCGTTCAACAGCGTTGGGATATAACAACATCATGATAAAGATTAACCCGGCGTTGAACCCGGATTTGAAGTGGAGATTTATTATGTTTCGTCGTATTGATTTTATTTTAGGTGCCGTTGTTGTGACTTGGGCTTTGATTGGTGTTTCCGGCCAAGTGATCGCTCAGGCTATTGCTTAAGGCTTTTTGCCTAAGACAACATTCTCTGCACCAAGTGCAGCAGAAAACCGGCATTGATGAGCAACAGTATAGGGGCGGCCTTGTGGGCAAGCTTTGGCCAGCGCCCTAAGATTGCTCCACCAGCGATGCCTATGCCAAACAGACTGGGCACAGTGCCCAACCAAAACGCCATAATGCCAAACACCGCGGTCAGCCATTCCCCACTGGCTGCGGCGGCGGCCAAGGCTCCGTAAAGAAGTCCACAGGGTATAAACCCCAACATCAGGCCCAAACCATAACCGCGAAACCCCGTGGGATGGCTAAACAAAGGCTTGATAAGCCTTCCCCAAGCCCGACTGAGTTTGCTTTCTTCCCCAGAGTTTTTGAAAAAGCTTAGGGGAACACCTAGGCCTCTGAGCGCGTAGCCGATAAAGAACAACGCGGCAAAGCTCAGCAATCCAGCGGCAAACCAACTGAGCGCCGGGATTTGCGTCAATTGACCAGAGACAAACGCCGCCACAGCCCCCATCAGCATATAGGTCGTGCCTCGCCCAAGGTGATAGGGAACCAGGGCTCCTCCTGAAATGCGTTTAAATTCATTCATCGATGAAACCGATATGGTTTCGAGGCGGGCCTGAACTTGGGACACAACAAAAGGTCCGCACATCCCTACACAGTGGCTTGCGCCACCGGCGAGTCCGACCATAAACAGGGCGAACAGCAAACCCTCCGAACCGTCAATTGCGGATGAACATTCAGCTATGCCAGCCATGAAGAGGCTTTCGAGGAAGATGCTTTGTTCCATAACTGATTGAATTTCCAATATTTTTTTGGGCACTCGTATTATGAATTGCCATTATTTTAGATTTTATATAGACTATTTTTTAGGTCTGAAGAGGTATTTGACGTACATCTTCAGGTTTGTGTAAATATACGCAATATTATGTTTTTCTAATTTGAACTTGTCAATACATTGAGAAATGTGTTTAATTGCATTCTGTTTACATGTTTAAGAAAAACCTCCCCGTTATCAAGATAGTTTTACGATTTAAGGATAATTATTTTACGATCTACGCCGCCCCCGAAAAGCGGTTTAACCAAACCAGTAATTTAGAAATAGTGCTGATTTACTGGATAGCAATAACAAAGTTGGGAGCAACTTATGACGACAGCATCTTTAGCAAGCTCTGCTCAACCCGAAACCGTTGAATATTACGATGGACTTATCAAGAAATTCGTAATTGCAGCGTCTCTTTGGGGGTTGGCGGGCTTTTTGGCCGGTGATTACATCGCCTGGCAACTTGCCTTTCCGGGGCTGAATTGGGATCTTGAATGGATTTCATTTGGTCGCCTTCGTCCTCTCCACACATCGGCGGTGATTTTTGCCTTTGGTGGGAACATTTTGATCGGCACCTCGTTTTATATTTCACAACGCACCTGTCGGGCGTCGTTGTTTGGTGGTGCCGGACTGGGGAACTTTATCTTCTGGGGTTACCAATTATTTATTGTTTTGGCTGCGACGGGATACCTGATGGGTATCACGCAAAGTAAAGAATATGCTGAACCTGAATGGTATGTTGATATCTGGTTGACGGTTGTATGGGTGGCTTATTTGGTTGCCTTTGCCGGGACACTGATCAAACGTAAAGAACCTCACATTTATGTGGCAAACTGGTTCTTCTTGGCGTTTATCATCACCATTGCAATGTTGCACATTGTCAACAACTTGGCTGTGCCAGTTTCGTTCACCAGTGCAAAAAGCTACATCATTTGGTCCGGCGTTCAAGATGCCATGACCCAGTGGTGGTATGGACATAACGCGGTAGGCTTCTTTTTGACCGCTGGTTTCTTAGGCATGATGTACTACTTCGTCCCTAAACAAGCTGAACGTCCTGTGTATTCTTACCGTTTGTCGGTGATTCACTTTTGGGCGATTACGTTCTTGTATATCTGGGCCGGACCGCACCACTTGCATTACACGGCTCTTCCCGATTGGGTTCAAACTCTTGGCATGACGTTTTCGATCATGTTGTGGATGCCCAGCTGGGGTGGCATGATCAATGGTCTGATGACCTTGTCTGGTGCTTGGCATAAATTGCGCACCGATCCGATCTTGCGGTTCATGATTGCGTCCGTTGGTTTCTACGGTATGAGCACTTTCGAAGGTCCATTGATGGCCATCAAAGTTGTTAACTCCTTGAGCCACTATACGGATTGGACCATCGGCCACGTGCACTCAGGGGCTTTGGGCTGGAACGCGTTCATCTCGTTCGGTGCGATCTATTACTTGGTACCAAAATTGTGGAAACGTGAACGTCTGTATTCTCTGAAATTGGTGAATATGCACTTCTGGATCGCGACCATTGGCATCGTTCTATACATCACATCCATGTGGGTATCGGGCATTATGCAAGGTCTGATGTGGCGTACGTATGATTCTCTTGGTTTCTTGCAGTATTCATTTATTGAAACTGTTGAAGCGATGCATCCGTACTACATCATTCGTGCAACGGGTGGACTGTTGTTCCTCACCGGCGCCGTGATCATGCTCTACAACATCTACAGAACCATTCGCGGCGATCTCCGTGACGAGGCCCCCATTGGTGGCGTGGTTACAGCAGAAGAAGGAGCACGTTAAGATGCAAGCCTTACTAGAAAAAAACGTTATCCTTCTGGCCATTGCGACACTGATTACTGTGTCCATTGGTGGGCTGGTTCAGTTGGTTCCTTTGTATACAATGGAAACAACCATCGAAAAGGTTGAAGGCGTACGT
>NVSZ01000092.1 GCA_002732845.1 Rhodospirillaceae bacterium | reverse complement strand
TAAATTCTTCCGTGTAACGTTTACCACTCATTTTAAAACACCTTTCTGTTGCGTAATTGGTACGCTAAAAAGTGTCTAGAGTACTAGGGGCTTGCCAGTCTATTGCCGTTTGAAGACCTAAACACGGTCAAAGAACAATTCTACGAATATGCTGGTTTGAACAAATGAGTAGTAGCATCATTTATCAAGCCGCAAATGGGCTTTGGAATGATCCAGAGTTTCAGGAAAACTATAAGCTTCTAAGGCTGGAGAACGTCCGTACTAATCTAGAAAAAATTCAGGGTGATGATATAGATATTGATTTTAAAGGGCTTTTGAGAGCCGCTTCTTTATTTTCACTTGTCAGGCACAAAGAACAAAATGCAGATAAATTTCATGAAGCATCATTTAGAATTGCATATGTCACTCAAAAAATATGGGCGGACAAAAATTCACAAACCTCAGATATTGCAGCTCTTATCCTCAATCGTTTAGGCAACCTTCCTACACTAAAAAAACAGTTCGCCAAAGGTGATTTGGTTCCGTATCTAGCGGAGCTTGAGAAGAGGGTTCCGTTCAGCCTTGCTCTTGAACTTCAAGCTAGATACGAGGGCAACGTGATCAGGTTGCAAGGTGATAATAACAATGATGGATCTACGAGCACCTTGGAGGTTACTGACTTTCAGAAGAAACTCTGGGACGGGTTAAGTGAACCGCATAATTTATTGAGCTTTTCATCTCCAACATCTTCTGGGAAAACGTTCATTCTTCAGAACTTTCTTGTCAATGAAGCTGCTATATCACCAAACAAGTTTAGAGCGATATATCTGGTTCCAACGAGAGCACTCATTAGCGAAGTAAGCTTCGCATTACGCCATGCGTTCAGGGATAAGGAAATTGAAGATGTTGAGGTTCTTTCGATTCCTGGCGACCTTGAGAACGAATTGCCAGACAAAGTTATTTATGTGTTTACGCAAGAACGGYTATTGAGTTTTTTAGCAAATGTTAAGAAAAAGAAGTTAGCAAAAATTGATTATGTTATCGTCGATGAAGCTCAGCAAATCTCTGAAAGAGCGCGCGGCATCCTTCTTCATCAAGCCTTGAATTGGCTTAAGTATGATTTTGTAGTCGGAAAGTATGTCTTCTGCTCTCCCGTGATATCAAACCCAGATATCTTCAGCGCTATTTTAAAAACGGGGAGTGATTTTGACCATGAAAGTTATCTTACCGAAATCAGCCCCGTTACCCAAAACTTACTTATTACGGAGCCAGTCAAAGGTAAACCGGGGACATTAAAAATATATTTACACGACGAGAAGGGGAAACGAGTTCCCGTATTTGATCATTTCAAACTAGATGAAAAATGGAAAAATACATCTAAAGCTTATTTTCTTGCCTATTGCGCGCATCACTTAGGTGGCGGCAAAAGAAGTATCATTTATGTGGATGGGCCGGCAGCTGCCGATTCCGTTGCAACTGAATTAATGAAGATGATTGGTGCTGAGCCTCCAACCAGTGACCTTGACGATATTGCTACATATATTCAAACATCGGTTCACAAAGACTTTTTATTATCTAATGCCTTGAAATACAAAATTGGAATCCACTACGGAAAAATGCCGTCCTTGATAAGGGACACGGTTGAAACACTCTTTCGAGATAAAAAACTGGATTTCATGATATGTACAAGCACGTTGGCCCAAGGGGTGAACTTGCCAGCGCAAAATCTATTTATTTTAGACCCTAAAGTCCAAGATCAAGACACTAAAAAACACAATAGTATTCCAGCGTCTAGCTTTTGGAATATCGTAGGGCGAGCAGGACGTTTATATAAGGATTTTGAAGGGAACGTTTTTTTACTTAAGCAGCCTCTATACAAAGAGAACTGGGAAGATCAGTACCTTAATTTTGACCGTCTTTCAGATGTTGTTCCGGCAGCTCAGACGGTAATTGTAGATCATAGACCGGAGTTAATTGAGCATATTTTAAACGCAGACAAAAATGCCCAAAATGGCATCGAAGAAGCGGCAAGCTTTATATATGACCTCGCGAATGCGGGGCGCGATTTTAAAAGTGAGCTTTCTTGGCTGCCTGATATCAATCAAAGTGTATTGGATGAGTTAAAATCTACTGCTGTAAATATCAACAAAGAGATTATGTTACCAGTAGAAATAGTTAGAAAGAATGTTGGTGTATCTCCAGCAAAACAACAAGCATTATATGCATTTTTCCTAGGCGTTCAAAATCTTGATGACTGGTTGCTGCCACCAGTTTTATTTGCATCAGATGATAAACAACAATTCCACAAGATTATGGAGAAAATTCTGCTCATACTCGATTCACCAGATATGGACCCTGTCATTCGTACTAAGTATGCATGGGCGATAGTATTTACTTCTTTGGATTGGATGAGAGGAACGCCTTTGAATCAGATGTTAAATGCGTACATAAAAAGAAGTCCAGAAATTAAAAAAGATACCATTGAAAAAATTAATACATTAATTCGAACCTTTTTGGGGCAAATTGAAACTACAATCCGATTTAAAACGGTTAAGCACATTAACTGCTACAACAATATTTTTCGACAAGCCTGTATAGATCAAAAACAGCCCTCCCTTGTAGAGAAGATACCTGAACACTTGCCTTTGTTTTTGGAGGTTGGAGCTAACGATCCTGTTCAGCTGAATTTAATATCCCTTGGTTTGTCACGGATGTCCGCAGTTGAAATTTCCGCAAGGCTCGGTGCGGTCAAGGTGGAGAGGGCGAGCGACCTTATTCCACATATTTTAAGGCTGCTAAGCGAAGGAGAATTGTTGCCAAAGGTGTGTGCGGATGAGGTAAGACGCTGCCTTTTATAAGCAATACATGTCTACTTATAAAAAAAGCCCCGCCGAAGCGGGGCTTTTGTAGGTCAAAAGGGCTGATTAGGCGGCATCAACAGAAACCGCTGGGGACATGCGTTGCCCCTCAAGCCACTTATTAAATTGGTCGGGGTCGATGTAGACACGACCACCCACCTTGATCAGCGCAGCTGACATTCCATTTGTTTCCGCGTGGAAAATCCACCAACGCAATTTGCTCTCGGTCAGAAAGACCGCTTCGGAGGCCATTTGTTTCACCGTCCGAAGTTCCTCATAATTGACCATGGAATCTCCTAGGTCAGGGGTTTGGAAAACGAAGAAGGAGGCCTAAGAATATATATATCAAAATACCTTTTATTTACATCATTGATAAGTTTTTTTGAGGGATGTAGGGGATTTAAATTAATTTGTAGAGGTAGTTTTGCATGAATTTTAGTCCAAATTGTTGACAAAGTGCACCTGAATCACCATGATAGTAGTGTAAGAAGGAGTTTAAGTGATGAATGCACTAGATAAATTAAGAAAACATTTGAGACCCGGTCAGGTTTATCGGCGAGCGCAGCTTGCCGAGTTTTCTAGTGCCGTTGATCGTCATTTAAAACAGCTTGTTAATTTAGGTGAGTTACAAAAATTAGAAACTGGTGTTTATTATCGGCCTAAAAAATCTACCTTTGGGTCTGTGCCTCCCGATGAAAATAAGTTGGTTGAGGCATTTTTGAAGGATACGGATTTTCTTGTTGTCTCTTTGAATGCATATAATTCGATGGGTGTTGGGACGACCCAGCTATATAATGAGAAACTCGTTTATAATCACAAGCGTGATGGCCGTATGAAGATAAATGGTCAGCAGTATTACTTTCTGAAAAATAGAAAATTCCCTAAGAAAATGAGCGATGAGTTCATGCTTGTTGATCTCGTAAATAACTTGAACTTGCTGGCTGAAAATAAGGACAAGTTGAAAAATCTTTTGATGCTTAAAATATTTTCGATGAATAGTCATAAGGTCATGAAAGCCGCAAAGGCATACGGGAAAGTAAGAACCCAGAAGTTCTTTGATGAATTTTTAGAAGATCAGAGCCTTGCCAATGTCGGATAGTATTTTCCTACATCAGCATTCTGAATTCAAAGAATTGATTAGCATTATTGCGCGCCAACTTGAGATTGACCCATATCTGGCTGAGAAAGATTATTGGATCATGCATTGCCTATTTGGCTTGCAGCAAGCTGGTTATGACTTCCAGTTAAAAGGTGGCACTTCGCTGTCTAAGGGCTACAAAATCATTGATCGGTTTTCCGAGGATATAGATATTCACATCACGCCGCCTGCCGACCTTGAGCTAAAAACAGGCAAAAATCATAATAAGTCACAGCATGTTGAGGCGCGTAAGGAATATTACGATTCCTTGGCTAAAGAGATTTCAATTGTCGGTACTGAAGCTTCTAGGAGTACGGATTTCGATGATGAGCGTTACTATAGGAGCGGTGGCATTCGCTTAACCTATGAAACGCAATTCCAAACAAACCCTGCTGCAAAAGAAGGTGTCTTGTTAGAGCTCGGGTTTGATGATGTCGCCCCGAATGCGCCAATCGATATAAGTTCGTGGGCATATGACCATGCAGTAGAGCAGGGCGTTGAGGTGATTGATAATCGGGCAAAAGGCGTTCTGTGTTACGAGGCGGGGTATACCTTTGTTGAGAAGCTACAAACGATTGCAACGAAATACCGTAATTACAAAGTGGGTGGTGCGTTCCCAGAAAACTTCATGCGCCATTACTATGACGTATATTGCCTCTTGCAGGAGAAAAGTGTGCTGAAGTTCATCGGAACGGATGGGTATCAAGCGCATAAGGAAAAGCGGTTCCCCAAGACCGATTTAGCAATTCCGATAGCCGAAAATCAGGCATTCCTATTGGCTGATACAAAAGACTTTCAGGTGTTCAAAAAAGAATATGAAGGCAAGGAAGCGCTTTACTACAGCGGCCAGCCTGACTTTGAAAAGGTTATTGGTGAGATACGCAAATATGTATCCACGTTGTAATTCAATCCAGAGCTTCAAAACGCCTCGATGTTTAAGTAGGTTGGCGCGGCGGCCTTGTTGGTGAGGTATAGAATAACCTTCCATAGCTCATAAAAGTGGGTTATTATGAGTTATAGAAAAGGTGGCTATAACTCATGAAATGGAATTGGCAACTTAGTGATTGGCCTGACTTTAGTTGGGATGCCTCTGCGCTAAATAATCTGGAGACCCGATTTTTGCATCAAGCGGGTGTGCTTTCGGGTGCGCTCAAGCATATGCATGACGATGATAAGGCGACCCTTACAGTTGAGTTAATTAGTGTTGAGGCTGTCAAAACATCGGAAATCGAAGGGGAAATTCTCAACCGAGACTCTGTGCAATCTTCGGTTAGACGCAATTTTGGCCTTGATGCCGACAATCGCAAAGTTCCCCCCGCCGAGCAGGGAATTGCCCAAATGATGGTTGATCTATACCAGACATCTGCCGCCCCGCTGTCTCATAAAAAGCTCTTTAGTTGGCATAAAATGCTGACGAAAGGCCGCAATGATTTGTCCGATATAGGCCGCTATCGAACCCATGAAGAGCCAATGCAGGTCGTCTCAGGGGCGACATACGCCCCCAATATCCATTTTGAGGCACCACCATCGAGCCGCATGGATGATGATATGAGTCGGTTTATTGACTGGTTCAACGACACCGCAGCGGACGGCAAAAACCCACTTCCGTCACTCACCCGTGCGGGAATTGCACATCTTTACTTTGTCTGTATTCACCCGTTTGAAGATGGAAATGGCCGCGTAGGTCGTGCCATTTCAGAAAAAGCATTATCGCAATCTTTGGGGCAGCCAACCTTAATCGCGCTGTCTCAAACGATTCAAAGTGCCAGAAAGGCATATTATCAAAATCTAGAACTTAATAATAAGGATATGGAAATTACGCGCTGGCTTCAGTATTTCGGAAACACCTTACTGGAGGCGCAGGATTACTCGCTCCGCTTGATTGATTTTTTGATTGCCAAAACCAAACTTTATGACCGTTTGAGGGGGCAAATTAATGAGCGGCAGGAGAAAGTAATTTCACGCATGTTCCGAGAAGGTTTGGAAGGATTTAGAGGCGGCCTAAGTGCTGAAAATTATATTATTATCACAGGCACGTCGCGTGCTACGGCCACCAGAGACCTGCATGACCTCGTTGAAAAGGGGGCATTTACCCGCACAGGAGAGAGACGCCATACACGATACTGGCTGAATATCGGAGAAGACAATCTTTCTTTGTCAACAGCGCGTGTATGACGAGATGGTGAGAACTAAATTATATCAAAACATCTTCTTATTCACGTCTTCCATGAGGCTTTTGACGTGGCTCTCGGAGAGGTGCGCGTATCGCTTGACCATTTGCAAAGTTCGATGCCCGAGCACTTCGGCTATTTCTAATTGGCTCGCCCCATTCATTGCCAGATAGCTGGCCGTGGAATGCCTCAGATCATGGAAACGGAAATCGACCAGTTCCGCAGCGTCTCTTGCATTCTCCCAAGCCTTGCGAATGTCTATTGGCAGTTGCCCATCCAAGCGCGGGAAAACCCACCGCTTGGGCGGTTTAGGTTTCATGGTTTTGTAACGCGCATTTATCTTTTCAACATGCTCAATAAGAACCTCTTTTAGGTGGCCTACAACGGGCACGGAACGGGTGTCACCGTTCTTAGTGTTGCGGAAAATGGCGAGGCCACGTTCCAAGTCAAGATCATCCATCGTTAGCCCCAAAGCCTCTCCCTTGCGTGAGCCAGTAGATAGCGCAAAGGCGACAATGGCGTAGAGCTGATCATTGTCGCTGCCTTGGCAAGCTTCAAGCAGCGCCGTTCTCTCATCATCGGAAAGATAACGGGTGCGGTCATTGCGAATTTTGGTGATTTTGTTCACACCGTCCATGGGGTTCTGTGCCGTCCAGCCCCACGTTTGGGCTTGATTTAAAAGCGCGGCCAGCATGTCTCGATAATGCTTTATCGTCCTACGGCTTTTCGGTTTTGGCTTTCCGCCACCCTTTACGGGCTTGCGTCGCGTATCGCCCGCTTTTTCAAGTTCATCCAACTTTTTGTTGATCATTTCTGGTTCGATATAGGCGAGGGCGTACTTTCCAAGCGCTTCGTCCCAGTAATTCAAATAGGTTTGTGCCGCCCGCCTAGTACTAGCGGCTCGATGGGGAAGAATGTCGCGCCGATAGCGCTCAATCACCATAGTCAGAGTGTTGCCAGCCGCAGCCTTTACGACGTTATGAAACTCCCCCTTGCGAATAGCCACTTCGGTTTGCTGTACCCACATTTTGGCATCGGTAAGGCGCGAAAAGGTCTTTTGTTGTTGCGGAAAACCTTTCATGCGCACCACGGCACGATAGACAGTACCCTTCTTTCTTTCTCGTTTATGAATCCATCCCATGATATGGTTCCTCAGCTCATTAATCTCYCAATACCGCAGATTATAACGCATTTTAGCCATAATCCCTAGGAGTTTTGGGAGTAATTGCCTCTAAGTTTGAGCATGCTTATTTATACTCACCAACAACAACCTAAAGCTAACTCGCTGATTTGTTTATGGATAATTTTGCTGGGTACGACTGGTTGTTGGAAATTATAGTTTAGCGTAAGTCTCATAACCTGAAGGTCGTAGGTTCAAATCCTACTCCCGCAACCACTMTKYMWWWGCSMTYYCTTGGAATCTATGTATAATACATTTCAAGGAAGCGCAAGAGTGAAATGGAGCTCGCCTAAAAAGATTAGGAGGCGGCACCTAAAATTTCAGCCAGACAAACAAAAACCCCGCAGCTGAAACTGCGAGGTTTTTAAGGGATAAAACACCCCATAAACTTAAGTCGTTTGTGAGGCCTATTTTATCTCAATGGTGAGCTGTGTCAACTTAAAAAGCGCAGAAGTTAGCACTTTTTTAACACAATTCACTCAGGCCGATTAGCCGAATAACACCATGAATTATCAGCATAAATCCTACGACCGTAGAGATGATGTTGCACCACGAGGTACACAATCCGAAGAGTTTTTTGAAGGATTACCCGAAGATGTGGATACAAAAGCCCTCATGCGATTAGTGCGCGATGTAGGGCCTTTAATCGGGCTAAATGGTTCCGACATACAGCACCTCAACTATCTTATTTCCCATACACGAGATTTAGATTGGATTCCGGGTGCGGCTCCAATTGTTTATCGGGCCGTAGCGTCGATGGCACGCGATTGTTACATTACGACAAGGGCAATTGGTCTCAGAGAGGAAAAACTATGGCGAGCTGGTGTCCTTCAATGGAATGATTTTGGCAATAGGCGGCGGCATGGACACCGTGATCGGAAAGGCCGAATCGTCTACGCTTTTGGTGTGGACCTCTCCCCACTGGCTTCTATGTATGAATATCTCGTCGAACTGAATGAGCAACACAAGGCCGATATGGAGGCTTTTACAAAAACGAGATATGAAGTTTCGGCCACACGCCGGAGGATCATGGCCAAGATTAGGTTGGCAAAGGAACTAAAACTTGACGTAGAGGAGATTGCAGAGCGCTTCAATGATCTGCCAAAAATTCATGCTCATACGCCCGGTAATAGTCTCTATGTTATATTGGAACTTGCCCAAAACATTGTTTCTAGCCTGTCCAGTCTGCTCGAAACTGCCAGAGAAACCAGCCTTGCTGAAAAGCCCGAAGTTGTGGATAAAAAGAAG
>NVSZ01000091.1 GCA_002732845.1 Rhodospirillaceae bacterium | reverse complement strand
TTAAGTCGTGGATACGCGGGTCGAGCCCGCGCATGACGAAAAATTTAATAAACAAAATCACCCGGTTCCAAGGGCCGTGCTCTTGGTGGGGGCGGGGGCGCATAGCCCCTTATTCGGTGGTGACCCTTGCGATCATATGGTTTCAGGGTTATCTCTTTGTTATATTCAAATTTTCATTGCACAGGTGGGGTTCCCGGATGGGGCTTATTATTTCTTCGTTTTTTAAAGGCTTTGGGCAGCTGTCCGATCCGCGCACGCGTTCGGTTATTTTAAGATCGGTTGGCGCGTCGGTGCTGGTCTTTATCGGTTTGTACATTGCCCTGTATTTTGGCCTGAAATTAACGGCGTTTGTGGCGATTGGTTGGCTGGAGACCATTTTTGACGGTCTAGCCCAGTTTGGCGTGATGGTTTTGACATGGTTTTTGTTTCCCGCCGTGGTTACGGCGGTCGGATCATTGATGTTGGACAGCGTTGTCGAAGCGGTCGAAGAACGCCATTACCCCGGCAAACAAATTGCACAAGGTCAAACGTTTGCGCAAAGTTTAATGCCCGCCTTAAAATTTCTGGGCACCACGGTTGGCTATAACCTGTTGATTTTACCACTATTTATCGTTCCGCCTATTTGGCCTTTAATTCCGTTCATTTATTTAGGCTTAAATGGTTACCTTTTAAGCCGTGAATTTTTTGAACTTGTGGCGTTGCGCCGGATCACGGTCGAGGATGCACGGGCGATGCAGGCGCGGTGGAAAACGCCTTTGTTCATCGCCGGCATTGGCTTTGCTTTTATGTTGACCGTGCCAATTTTGAACTTGATCGCGCCCGTCATCGCCACGGCGTCTATGGTGCACCTGTTTGAAGCTTGGCGGGCCAAAGATGGCATCCGCGACAAACCGGCTCAAAATCCGGATTCAAAAACAAATCAAATGAATGCGCTTAATCAATCAGACAAAAATGAGACAAAATCCATTTCTGGGTCAGACGATGATGACGTCATTCCCCTGCCCGGACCGGACAAATAAACAATGAAAAAATATCTTATTTTATCCATCGTGCTTTTCGCCGGTGCCTGTGCCGCCCCGCAAGAGCCCCTGCAAACGACCCAAGACCCCGCCGAAAAAAAGTCGGTGGACAAGGCCGTTCGATCTTTCTTTAAGGCCCCAAAAGCCCCAAAACCCGCTCTTACCAGCCAACAAGTGCTGGGCAAAGATGAGGCTTGGTTGCGCGGAAAATTGGGCGCGCCGAACTTCACCCGCAACGACCTTCAGGCCAGCATTTGGATGTATAAAAATAAGGATTGTATCTTAAACTTATTTTTGTATTCCGAAATCACGCCCAACGCGCCGCTTTCGGTGATGCATTTTGACGCGCGGGATATTCATGGCCACAACATGGATAGAGACGCCTGTTTGGCGACTTTTTAATTTAAGATAATACTTTATCTTTAAATTTACATAAATCTTGCACGTCGCATTGGCCGCAAAGCGGCTTTCTGGCCTTGCACACATAACGTCCATGCAAAATCAGCCAATGATGCGCGTACACCATGAATTCATCCGGCACGGCTTTCATTAATTTCTTTTCCACGGCCAGAGGCGTTTTGCCGGGGGCCAGGCCTGTGCGGTTCGAAACCCTGAAAATATGCGTATCGACCGCCATGGTCGGTTCACCCCAACAAACATTTAAGACGACGTTCGCGGTTTTTCGCCCAACACCGGGCAAACGTTCCAAATCGGCGCGGTCGCGGGGAACTTCGCCGCCGAATTCTTCGATCAACAATCGGCTCAAGGCAATCACGTTTTTAGCCTTGGTATTGTACAGGCCGATGGTTTTGATATGAGCCTTAAGAGCCTCTAGCCCCAAATCCACCATTTTTTGTGGTGTATCGGCGATGGGAAAGAGCTTTTTCGTGGCTTTGTTCACGCCCACGTCCGTGGCCTGTGCCGATAACGCCACCGCAACCACCAAGGTATAGGCGTTGGTCCAAACCAGTTCAGATTTCGGTTCTGGGTTTTTGGCCCTTAAGCGACTAAAGAAGTCATGAACATCATTTTTTTTCAATTTCAACGGCCTTTTTGTTAGATTCGGAAAGATTTATCTGGAAAATTATACTATTCGTACCAACTTTTTAAGTATGACAAGTATTGATATAACAGAAAAAGGCGAAGATGGCTTGCGGGCATTCATCATGACCTTGCGCCCCCGTTGCAGCGCGGACCCCCGTGTCGCTTACGGATTGTGCGGTATTTTAGGCTTTATTTGGCTGGCAGCCGGGATTTTTATTGCGTCGATGGGCGGCTGGCCCGTGTTTGGCTTTTTTGGTCTGGAATTTCTCTTTATCGCGGCCATGGTGCACATTTTCATGCGCCGCACGCAAGTCCTAGAAACCATCTCGATCACCCAAGAACAAGTCGTCGTCATCCGTACAGAACTGGGCATCGAGCACCAAAAAACGTTCCCCGCCTATTGGGCCCAAGCCCATTATGGTGGATCGCCGACTTTAAATCGCCCTTTAGAAATTCGCAGCCACGGAGTAGGCATCGAAATTGGGAAATTTCTTTCGGCCAGCGAAAAAGACCGCACCGCCGGAACCCTGAATGACGTTTTACACCGCCAGCGGAGCCACACCGAACCCGAACCTCGCGTGGTTAACGGCTGAATAGACGTCTAAGTTACGGCTAAAACCCAAGAACATTTTTCATTGAATACAGACCCGGTTTTTGGTCAATTCCCCAAAGTGCGGCCCGCACCGCACCGTTGGCAAAGACCTCTCGGGACGCGGCTTTGTGGGTGATTTCCACACGTTCACCGGGCCCCGCAAACATCACCGTATGATCGCCGACCACGTCGCCGCCCCGCAAAGTGGCAAAGCCGATGTCGCCGGATTTTCGGGGGCCAATAATACCGTCGCGCACTTTATCGGCGACCTCGTCCAGATTAACATTGCGCCCGGCAGCCGCCGCATGGCCTAACGCCAAAGCGGTTCCCGATGGGGCATCAATTTTATGATGATGATGCATTTCTAAGATTTCGATGTCATAGGCTTCGGGAAGAATTTGGGCGGCTTGTTCCACCAAACCCAACAACACATTCACCCCCACGGAATAATTCGCGGCCTGAACAATCGCCGCCGAGATTGAAGCCGTGACGATGGTCGCTTGCTGGGCTTCGTCCATGCCGGTGGTGCCAATCACCAAAACGGTTCCGAACTTTTTTGCCAAGTGCGCATTCAGCGTGGTGACGACCGGAACGGTAAAATCAATCACCGCATCTACGGCCTGAAACAAAGCCTCGGCATCGGAGGTCAAAGTCACACCAACGCCATCCAAGCCCGCCAATTTGCCAAGGTCCGTGCCCAGATCCGCGTGGCCGGGGGCTTCGACGCCGCCCGCAATAACCGCACCGTCCGCCGCATCAACCGCCGCCAACAACATTCGGCCCATCCGCCCAGCAGCCCCAATAATTCCGATTTTCATGACTTTGAGTCCGTTCACAGCTGTAAATATAAGGTGTTAAACTCTTAACATCTTCGGATCAGAAACACCACATGCCGTCTTAAAAGCGCTAGTCTTTCAAGTCTTCCCACAGGTCTTTGACCTTGGAAAAGAAACCGCCGGATTCGGGGCTGTGGGTGGTTTCATCGCCGCCCAGTTCCCTAAATTCTTTAAGCAATTCTTTTTGCTTGTTGGTGAGATTAACGGGCGTTTCAACGCTGAATTCAACAAACATATCGCCACGTGATGAGGTCCGCAACATGCTCATACCCTTGGCGCGCAGGCGAAATTGTTGTCCCGATTGGGTGCCTGCGGGAATGTTGATGCGCGCCCGGTTACCGTCCACCGTGGGGACTTCGACCGAGCCACCCAAAATTGCCGTGGTCATGGGCACCGGAACCCGCACATGAATGTTTGCGCCATCGCGTTGAAAGATTTTATGGGTGTTAACGTTGATAAAGATATACAAATCACCGGCGTGAGCCCCGCGCATGCCGGCTTCACCTTCGCCTGACAAGCGAATCCGCGTGCCGGTTTCGACGCCTGCAGGAATATTCACGCTGAGCGTTTTTTCTTTGTGCACCCGCCCCGTACCCGAACATTTGCGGCAGGGGTCTTTGATCACGCTGCCCTGTCCATGACACGAAGGACAGGTCCGTTCGACAGTAAAGAAACCTTGTTGCATACGCACCCGACCGGCGCCGCTGCAGGTTGCACAAGACACAGGTTTGGTGCCTTTTTTAGCCCCTGATCCATCACAGCTGTCACAGGCGACCGAAGTTGGCACACGAATTTCCGTGGATTTGCCGTTAAAGGCGTCTTCCAAAGAGATGTCCATATTAAAACGCAGATCAGAACCGTGATGTTGTTGTTCGTGGCCACCACGACCGCCGCCACCAAACATTTCTTCGAAGATATCGGCAAAACCGCCGCCGCCGCCGCCGCCGCCGCCAAAACCACCGGGTCCTCCCGGACCGCCTTGTTCGAAGGCCGCATGGCCAAAGCGATCATAGGCCGCGCGCTTTTCTTCGTCTTTGAGGATTTCGTAAGCCTCGTTTAAATCTTTAAATTTTTGCTCAGCTGTTTTGTCGTCTGGATTTTTATCGGGATGGTATTTCATGGCGAGCTTGCGGTACGCCTTTTTCATTTCAGACGCATCTGCACCCTTTGAAACGCCGAGCAGCTCGTAATAATCCTGCTTTGCCATGCCTTAAAATCCACCCTTTAAACATGCATCCGGCGGACTTAAAAAAGCCCGCCGCACACACTCGCCCCGAAAGGCTTATTTTTAGTTATTTTTTGTCTTCGTTTGGATCAACTTCTTCGAAGTCAGCATCCACAACGTTGTCGTCTCCAGCGTCGTCGGCTGGGGCGTCGCCGCCTTCAGCAGTCCCATCGCCTTCGCCACCTTCGGCTTGTTGAGCTTTATACATCGCTTCGCCCAATTTCATTGCCGCTTGGGTCAACGCATCGGTCTTAGCCTGAATGGCTTCGGCGTCAGCGCTTTCATCTTCCAAAATGTCTTTGCTGGCTTGGATGGCGTTTTCGATTTCGGTTTTATCTTCTGGAGAAACCTTATCACCATATTCAACAACATTCTTTTCGGTGTCGTGAACCAGGCTTTCCGCATGGTTTTTAGCATCGACCAGCGCACGGTTCTTTTTATCTTCTTCCGCGTGCTCTTCGGCGTCTTGAACCATCTGTTCGATATCACCATCAGACAATCCACCGGAAGCCTGAATAGACACTTGCTGTTCTTTGCCCGTGGCTTTGTCTTTGGCCGAAACGTTGACGATACCGTTGGCATCGATGTCAAACGTCACATCAATTTGCGGCATGCCGCGCTGTGCCGGTGGAATACCGACCAGATCAAATTGACCCAAGATTTTATTGTCCGCAGCCATTTCGCGTTCGCCTTGGAAGACGCGGATGGTTACGGCGTTTTGGTTGTCTTCGGCGGTTGAGAACACCTGGGATTTCCGCGTTGGGATCGTTGTATTGCGATCGATCAAGCGGGTGAATACGCCGCCCAAGGTTTCGATGCCAAGGCTCAGCGGGGTAACGTCCAACAACAGAACGTCTTTCACGTCGCCTTTTAATACGCCGCCTTGGATGGTGGCGCCAATGGCAACCACTTCGTCGGGGTTCACGCCTTTATGAGGTTCGCGACCAAAGAATTCTTTGACCACTTCTTGAACTTTCGGCATACGCGTCATGCCGCCAACCAAGATCACTTCTTCGATATCGCCGGCTTTCAGGCCTGCGTCTTTCAAAGCCGCTTCACAAGGTTTGATCGTGCGTCTGACCAAATCGCCAACCAAAGCTTCAAGCTTGGCGCGGGTCATTTTTACGTTCAAGTGTTTCGGACCAGAGGCGTCGGCCGTAATGAACGGCAAGTTCACATCGGTTTGGGTCACGCTGGACAGCTCGATTTTCGCTTTTTCAGCGGCTTCTTTCAAACGTTGCAAAGCCAGTTTATCTTTGCGCAGATTGATGCCTTGATCTTTTTCAAACTCGGACGCCAAGTGTTCAATGATCGCCGCGTCAAAATCTTCACCGCCCAAGAACGTGTCGCCGTTGGTGGATTTGACTTCAAACACGCCATCGCCAATTTCAAGGATGGATACGTCAAATGTACCGCCGCCCAGATCGTAAACGGCAACAATACCGCCTTCTTTTTTCTCTAGGCCATAAGCCAGAGCCGCAGCGGTGGGTTCGTTAATGATGCGCAGAACGTCAAGACCCGCAATTTTACCCGCGTCTTTGGTGGCTTGACGTTGGCTGTCGTTAAAATAAGCCGGAACCGTAATCACCGCTTGGGTAATGGTTTCGCCGGCATAGCTTTCGGCGGTTTCTTTCATTTTTTGCAAGATAAACGCAGAAACTTGTGAGGGGCTATAATCTTTGCCAGCCGATTTAACCCACGCATCACCACTGTCGCCTTCGACAATATCATACGGAACCAAGTCCATATCTTTTTTGGTGAGGGGATCGTCAAAACGACGGCCAATCAAGCGTTTGATGGCAAACAGGGTGTCGGCGGGGTTGGTCACCGCTTGACGTTTGGCGGGTTGACCGACCAAGCGTTCGCCGCTGTCTGTAAAGGCAACCATCGAAGGAGTTGTGCGTGTGCCTTCGGCGTTTTCCAAAACCTTGGCTTCGCCGCCTTCCATAATGGCCACACAAGAGTTTGTGGTGCCCAGATCGATACCGATAACTTTACTCATAACTTTTTCTCCGTCTTAGGCGAACATTCGATGGCCTAAAATAGCACCACCTTACCGTTCCCTTAATATTTATGTTTATGTGCTTGAACCGTATATATGCCTAGAAAATCCCAGATGCAACGCTTTGCCCGTTCTTTTTAGGTTTCCTGATCGATATTTTGACCCGGCGTAGCCGCATTGGTATCAATTGCCGGAGCCGCCTCAACAGCCTCAACAGGAGCAGCTTCGGCCTTTGGCCCGCCCGTCGATACAATCACTTGCGCCGGACGCAACAGGCGGTCATGCAAAGTAAAACCGCCGCGCAGGGTTTTCATCACCGTATTGGCGGGCAAATCTGCGTCTTCGACCTGTTGCACGGCTTCATGAACATTATGGTCAAAAGCTTCGCCATCTGCCGCCACGGGCTTGATGTTGTGCGAACCAAACACGCTGATCAATTCTTTTTGCGTCATGTCGATGCCGACATAAAGATTGTCCAGATTTTGATCGTCTTTGCGCGCCTCGTCGGTGACGCTCATCAACGCAAAGCCTAAATTGTCGGCGACCCGCAAAATATCGCGGGCAAAATTGGTCAGAGCATATTTGCTGGCGTCTTGTTTTTCCCGCGCCGCAATGCGCCGGGTGTTTTCAACTTCGGCTTTGGCGCGCAGAACTTGGTCTTTCAGGTCGGCAATTTCAGCGGCGTAATCCGGCACGTCTTCGGTCACGTCAATGTCTTCAACATTGTCCGCTTCGCGCGCTTCCTCAACCTGAGCATCAAGCTCAGCCTGAAGCTCCGCATCAACATCAACTTGGTCAGCAGGCTCGGAATTAGCAGTTTCGTCATTCATGGTGGCGTTCATGGGTCTGGCTCTTTTTTAAGGATAAAGGAGTGTTGACCCGTATGTAGCCTATTTTGCGTTGAGTGCAAGAGTTTAGGGTTAAAAGACGCCTTAGACCTCAGAGGGGCCAATTACCTCGCTCGGCAATTACGACCTGACGCGCAGCAAATACCCGGCAAAATCGTCTCCTTCATGTAACTCTTGCTTTACCAAGATTAACTTAAGTCGTGCCCTCAATAAATMCAAAGTAGAACAGTATCAATAACTTATGTCATCAAGGCTTCAATATTGCACGCTAAGGATTGATTTTGGCATAGTGATTGCACGCTAACATTTCATAGAGCACTGCAAATTTTCGGAGTCTGTCATGTACGTTTCAAATTCACAGCCATATGCCCCGCCTATGCAAACCACCACACCAAAAATCGATTCAGAGGCACCCGGTGAAAACGACAAGGCCAAATCTGTCGCGACAAACACCACAGAAACAACCGCCACGACTGGCAGCGGCACCTCAAAACTGGCCCCACAAACCAGTGCCGCCTTGCTGGCCGATCAAGAAATCGGGGATGACAAGCAATGGATGACAAGGGGCGTCGAGGGTTTTCGCACGCCCGAAGAAATTACTTATAATCATTTCATGGAAATGGCAACAGATCCGCAAAAGGCTTCTGAGCAGGCGCGGTTAGTTGCCGGGAGCTACGACCTCGTTATGATTCCAGCAGATGTTTTTGAAGCCGCAGTTGCTTCTGGGGATTCTTCCAAAATAACCCATGGCTATGCTCTTGATGATCCCAATAATCCGACAATCGTCACCAAAAATAAAAGAATGGGCTATTATAGTCAACTGGTTGAACAAGGCCTTCCTCCTTTGGAAATTCTCTCCAAAATATACCAGTTCAACATCGATCAGCCACAAAGCTACAACGATCACCTTGATGTCAGCGATAGTCACCCAAGTGGGTACTGGCGCTCAACGCAACAAGATCAGCTTGACCAACTGAACAAGGCCATCGCCATCGCAAAAGAGCATTCTGGGTAAAATTTCGGACCGTCCTAGCCAATCAAACGCCCAACCAACTTCGCCGTGTAATCGACCATCGGAATAATGCGGGAATAATTCATGCGGGTTGGTCCGATCACGCCTATGGCACC
>NVSZ01000090.1 GCA_002732845.1 Rhodospirillaceae bacterium | reverse complement strand
GGTCACGCGTCTAAGATCACAGCAAAATCTATGGAAGTCATGTTCAAGAATATGCATCTGGTTCCTTGGACGCAAAAATCAGCTAAGACATATTGTTAAAGGCTTACGCGCAGTCGCGCGGCGGCCCTTGGCCTTGCCTCAGCCCTGAAGGGCTTCGGTAATCGTCACATACAAGAATAGAAAAGGGCGGTCCAAACGGATCGCCCTTTTTTTGTTTTTAAGGCGTGTTTACGGGTTCACCAATGCCCGCTTTAACAAGTCGGTCCCGCACTTCATATAGCTTTGCCATGAGGGCAGGTTCTTTTTTTGCATAAGCTTCTTCGTCTGCGGTTCTTGAAACCACAATGCCCAGCATTTCGGTGATTGCATTGCCGATGGAATTTTGGCTGATGGTGACGATATATCTGCCCGCGTCGTCCCGGTAGAGGATCTGCTTGAAAGCCGGACGCCAGCGGATTTCGTTGGCAAATTGTGGATCGGCTTTGATGCGGTCCCGTATCTCTTTGGCGACTCCATGAAAGTGATTGTTAAACAGCAAGATATTTTCCACCTGATCGGGGAAATAGAGGTTATCCGGCAGGCCGCCCTCTGGCTTGGCCACCAGAGTGAAAAAGGCTCGATAAAAATCAAGAAACCCCTTCAGGATATCGTCGTATTCACGCCAAAAACGGGCTTTGGCTATGCCTTTGATGCCGCCGTTGACAACCCAGCTTGGCAGGCCTTGGGGGTATCCTGTGACGGACAAAGCACCAGCTTTTGTTTCCATCGGGCTCATCACTTGCAGGTCGAGGACCTCCAGAAATTCGTGATAAACAGTGCTTAGGTGAGAAGAAAACAGGCTGTTATGACCGCCATCGGTGAGGTTTGGATTTTTCGGGTCGGCGCCCGGGGCGCCCGCAAGGTCAGCCTGTGGGAACGCCATGAAATGATTGTGGATCATACGAATGGTCGGCACGCCCGGTTTGCATAAAGGCCAAGTGGCGTCCAGACTGGCTTCGCCACACATGATCAGCGTCTCGCCGGGGTCAGGATATTGCTCGGCCATGTATTCGATGATGGTATGGCTGATCCGCCCAAACACTTTGCTTTCACGTTCGGAAAGTTGATCACGGCGCACGGGTCTTCCTAACGGGTCCAAAATGCGTTGCGAGGTGTCGAGAATCACCGATGTATCAAACTCTACGCTGTGACCGATGGCCTTGCGGTACAAAAGGAAATCTTCGGGTGTCCGTAGCAACCCGTTGTCATCCGCCAAGTTACGGAGATTGGCCGCGCTGTTGAAAAATTCAACAGCGGTCATGCCTTCGGGAACCGTGAGCGGGATTTTGCGATACGGCGTGATAATTTGACGCGGAAACCCAGTCTTCATAGGAGCAATCCTTTACCATTCTTAACTCATACATAAGGGTAAAGATTAACAGTACTTTCGATATCGACAAGAGCTTATATGAGTAATTTGCAATATATGGCAAGCTAAAGACTGAGGTGCGGTCTATTTTTTCAGACAAGTCCAGTCTCTGGTCTAATGTCCGCCTCAGAGTCAGAATCAGGTTTAGATAACCGTCGTTTAAAAGATTCGCTTTTTTTACCCTCATGGGCATGTTCAATCTCTTGTTTGCCCCTTGGAGAACAGAGAGGGCATGTTCCCAGCTCCCTCAATCAACAAAAAATTCTCAAAACACTGGTAATCTTCAAACCCGCCCCTATATAATAAGAAACTAATATAGATAAAGGGTATTTAGATGTTTGAAACTGAACCACAAGACATTAAGGATTGGCTTGATAATGATCAGGCTATTTTGATTGATGTGCGCGAACCTCGCGAAATTGCTCAATTTTCCATTCCGGGGGCTGTCCACAATCCCATGTCTTCTTTTAATCTTGAAGCCATTCCCAGCAATTCTGATAAAAAAATTGTGTTTGTCTGTGCGCATGGCATGCGGTCCAAACAAGTTGGTTCGTATTTGTTGCAGCAAAACCATGTGTCTGAAGTTTATAATATGACCGGTGGCGTAGCGGCTTGGGTGCGCGCGGGACTTCCTGGACAAAACTGATCTTAAAAACAAAAGCACGTGAGGGGTATAAAATATGAGTTCATTTAATTTAAGCGAACAAAAAGCTTTGGTCTTTCATCAAGCCGTTTTGGGGCTGACCCGCAATAATTCAGAGCTTATTCCGCACACCTTAAATGAACTGAACAAGCTTCGGGATCGCAAGCCTGAACAGGCCGATCTTTGGAATCGCTGGTCGGCTCTGCTTGATGCTCCGTTTGAAAAAATGTCTGAAATCATTTTGGCCGATACGCCTGACGGGGGTCTGTTGCGCGCCAATTCACCATTTATGGATGCCATGAGTAAAACCGAACGGAACCTGATTTGGCAACACATCGGTTTTTTACAGTTTGTCCGCTATTATTTGGAGGCCGTAGACGATCTGGCGCTTGAACTTCCCGAACAAGCTGCCATCACCGGATTCTCGCTCGAAGAACTGGCGGTTTTAAAAACACAGGTGCCCGCAGACATCAGCGCGGAACGCTTAGACGGTTTGAAACAAGTTATCTCGCTGCAGAAAATGCTGTTTGGACTGAACCTTGATCAAAAGGTCCGCCGCAACTGGTTGCGCCATGAAAGCGAAACCCTAAAAGGGGTCCCGTTGTCGTTGATGGTGGATGGCAAGGCCGCTTACGTATTAGAAAGCCTGACGGGCGTTGCACAATTGACCGTGCGCCCCGAAGACATGCCCCGCATGGGCTAAATGATGAGCTTAAAATAAATTTCACATATCAAAAAATAAAGAGGTTTTAAAATGGGATACGCAGATTTAGAAAAAAACGAACGGGGCTATCTGGTCAACACAGAAGACTGGAGCGAAGATATCGCTCGTGAAATTGCAGTATCAGAAGATATTGTTGAATTGACCCAAAAACACATGGATCTGATTAACTTTCTTCGTGGTGAATTTTTTGACAATAATGGCAATCAGCCCAACGAAAGAAAAATGGTTAAGGCTATGGGGGCTGAATGGGGCGAGAAGGTTTCCACCAAAGACCTCTACACCCTGTTCCCCATGCAGCCTTCAAAACAAGCCGCTTTGATTGCCGGATTGCCGGAAACCAAGCGTAAGGGCGGTTATTAAGCGCCCCGTTGATACCGTTGTGAACCTCTGGTTCTGGCTAAAAACGTGAATTTGGTGTATACTTCCGCTTCGATTAAGTGGGAGTTGCATCCGTTGAGATATGCCTTTCTCTATATCATGTTTACGTTTTCTATCCTCGTTGCCTCGACCAGCGCCTTTGCCGAAAAGCGGGTGGCGCTGGTGATTGGCAATGGCCAATATCAATATTCAGCCGCTTTACCCTCTTTAAGAAATCCCCCCAATGACGCCCGCGGCATCGCCAAAACCCTAAAAGAATTGGGGTTCGATTTGATTGGCGGCGGGGTTCAGCTTGACCTGGACAAAGTCGCCATGGAAAATGTGATCATTGAATTTGGTGAACAGTTGAGCGAGGGCACTGTGGGCCTGTTTTATTATGCAGGCCACGGCTTGGCGGTGAATAAAACCAATTATCTGGTTCCTGTTGATACCCAAAAAATGACCAGAAAAACGGTCAACCTCAGAACCGTTTCAGCAGAATTGGTGATGCAACAATTTCCCAAAAGTGGCGGCATGAACATCATGATCTTGGATGCGTGCCGCAATACGCCGGCGAGTTTGCGCAGCGTGCGGGGGGCGGATAACGAAGGGCTGGTGCAAATGAACGCCCCAACCGGGACGCTCATCAGCTATGCCACCCAGCCGGGCAATGTCGCGCTGGATGGCAAAGGGAAAAATAGCCCCTACGCCTTGGCTCTGATGAAAATGATGCGCCAGCCGGGTGTCGGCATTTTGGAAATGTTTAACGATGTGGGGGTAGAGGTCGAAAAAAATACGGACGGTTTTCAACGGCCTTGGATCAACTCGTCACCGCTGGAAGGTCAGTTTTATTTTAAACCCACAGCGCCGAAACCGGTTGGGCCTTCTGCCGAAATGATATTTTGGCAATCGATTCAAAACAGCGATGATCCAGCTGCTTTTAAAGCCTACATCCAACGCTATCCCAAGGGCGACTTTATCAGTTTAGCGAACGTCAATTTACGCTATTTAAAACGAGCCCAGCAACGCAAACAAGCCGAAGACCTGCGTCTGTCTTCGCTTGAACAAGAGCGCCAACGCCAAGATCAAGAGCGTCTGCGTCGGGAACAAGAGCGTTTGCAACAAGAACAAGCCCGCACCGAAGCTTTGGCAAAAGAACGCCTGCGTTTGGAACAACAAAAAATAACAGTGCCCCCGATTGTTGTAAGACCAAAGTTGCCCGTCCTATCGAAGCAAGTGGCAAGTCTTCCCACCGGAGATTTTGGACAAGATGGAAAATGGACGTGGAAAATGGATTATTCAAGAGGCACGCGGTGCAATGATCACACCCTGTCGACGACACTTGAAAACAATAAAATCAAAGGTTTCTTTGAGTACAGCAGACGAAAAATTCCATTGAGCGGTAAAATTGACAGATTAGGAAAAGCCAAAATAACGGGTGTGCGCCGAAACGACTCCCTTAAAATTGAGGGTGAATTTATGGGCAAACAGGGCAATGGAACCATCAAATTCACAGGTACAACATCCCATGGGCATGACTTTTTTTGTGAGGGCACATGGACGGCCAGCTGGGTTAATTTTAACTAAATTTATGAATAATCAGACTTCTCTCGAACTCAGAAAAGTTGTTTACTCTTGGCTGAAGTGAACGGACGTTCTGGGAATGGAGGTTTAGGATGATGAATTGCAGGGCATTGAGTTTGAGGGCGCTGTTGCGCTTAAGCCTGCTTGTTTTTGCCTTTTTCCTGCCGGGTTCTGGGGAGGCACAAACAACGTCTTTGACCATTGGTTATCCGGCCGAAAAAAACGATTTTCATGATGCTGCGGCCGAAATCATTCGCGTGGCTTATGAAAAACTTGGCGTAACGGTCACGTACAAAAGGTATCCGGCGGAACGTTCCTTAAGGATGGCAAATCAGGGTAAATCTGATGGTGAGCTTGTGCGTATTGCTGGGCTGACGGCAAAATACCCCAATCTTTTGCAAATTCCGTTCAGTCACGCCGAAATCGAACAGATGGCGTTTAGTGAAAATCGGGATTTAAAAGTGTCCGGATGGCAAAGCCTAGCCCCGTACAAACTTGTCTTTGATCGGGGCTTTAAGGTTGCCGAACGCAATACCAAGGGCATGAATACCCATCAGGTCACCAGCCATGAAGCCGCTTTTTTGATGGTTAAAAGCGGGCGGATGGAGGTTGCCATCGCCAATCGCTTTACGGGCACCAGAATCTTGCAAAACCCGAATTTTAAAACAATCAAAATGATCGAACCGCCTTTGCAATCCAGCACGTTATATCATTACGTTAATGCCCGTCACAAAGATCTTATTGGCCCCGTTGTGAATGTCCTTGAAAYGATGAAAAAAWCTGGTGAAATTGATGCGATTAAGGCGCGCTTTAATGTGAACGCAAGTGATTAACCGAAAAGCCTTTAGTGTTGATGGTTGCTGTCGATGAATAACGAAACACATTCACAAAATATGCGTGGCATTGCCTTGGTCCTTCTGGGGGCTTTTTTGCTGTCTGTTATGGATGGGGTGATGAAGCATTTGTTGGAGCAGGGATATTCTGTGCTGCAGATGATGGCCGTGCGGGGCTGGTTCATGGTGCCGATTATGCTGGTTTGGGCCAAGTGGAAACTACCTTCTGGGGCCTTAAAAACGACACGCCCCGGCATTCATTTTTTGCGGGTTATCATTGGCTTTGGCGCGCCGCTGTTCTTTTTCACATCTTTGCAAACCATGCATTTGGCCGATGCGACAGTGATTGTTTTTGGGTCCACCTTTTTGATGACAGCCCTGTCGGTGCCGTTATTGAAAGAACATGTCGGTCCGCATCGCTGGGCGGCTGTTGTGATCGGAATGGTCGGGGTCGTGATTGCCGCAAATCCCACGGCTGACTTTATTTCAGGCGGGGCTTTTTATGCCATGTTCGCCAGCTTAGCCTACGCTTTGATGATGTTGATCACGCGCTGGATGGGACCGGGCGAAAGTGCCTTTAAACAGGTGTTTTATTTTAACGTTTGGTCGGCAAGTGTGGCGACGGCTTTTTCAATTTCAGAATTTATATCTATGCCTATGGCCGATATAGCTTGGGTTTTTCTGACAGGGGCTTTATCGGTCTTAGGCCATCTGAGCTTAACCCGTGCCTTTTCCATTGCCCCGGTGGGGCTGGTGGCCCCATTTGAATATTCGTTTATGATTTGGTCCACACTGATCGGGTTTTTGGTGTGGGGTTACATTCCGGGATCAAGCATCATGACCGGTGCCGCGATCATCGTCGCTAGCGGATTTTACTTAATTCACAGGGAACGTCAGCAGAAAACGTCAGCTTAAGCGCTCGACCACAACAATTAAGCTTTGAGCGCACCCGTGGACTGGTTGGGTTTGGCTAGGTTTTGTAAGAGATCCCAGCCTTCTTGCCAGCCGTTAAGATGAGTATCGGCGTTGATGTGGCCGCGATCTCCGATATTTACAAAATCAGCGTCCCAAGCCGTGGCAAAGGTCTGTGCACGCTTTGCTGTGACGTAAAGGTCGTTGTTGCTGGTGACGACCATAGTGGGGAAGGGCAAAGGTTTCAGGGGCATTGGGGCAAAGCACAGGGCTTCGGCGGGGATTGTTATCCGGTCGTCAACATCAGACGGTGCCACCATCAGGGCTCCCAATATAGGCACAGAGTTTCTCTGCAATGCCCAGTGCGCAATCAAAGCACAACCCAAACTATGCGCGGCCAACAGCGGTGGTTCTTCACAGGCTTGAATACAAACATCAAGGCTGTCGAGCCATGTGTCTTTGTCTGGGAAGTTCCAATCAATGGTCTTAATACGTCGACAATCGGTGTGTAATTCTTCCCATTGGCTTTGCCAATGGGTTGGACCTGATCCGCCCAATCCGGGAACGATAAGAGTTATGCTCATTGTAATATGCGACTCAAATTATTAAAGTTATATCTAGTTTGCAATATACTATGATATTAGCTCTCGTAAAGAAAATCCACAACGATCCCGTTAAATTTTATTTTTAACGGGGGCAGGGGGGATTGGCCGCCCATCTGGCCCGGTTAGCGTTGTTTGGGGCTTTGCGGGAACATATGATCTGGAATTATTCTCGTTATAGTTTATATTCTTTGTTGTTTTTGACGGAGCAGATGCCTTTTTTACGGGTATCGGTTTTGTCTGGGGTTTGGGGGGAACAGCCGTCGGACCTTTGTTCAAAATTGTTGAAGCTTCTTCCAACAAAAATGTTTTAAACGCCAAAGCAATCGGCGATAGGCGTTTGCCTTTGCGGTGCATGACATGCCATTGACGCATGATCGGGAAGTGTAAGACATCGGGTACAATCAGGTGGCCCAGCTGAATTTCGTTTTGCACCGCGTCGCGACTCATAATGCCCAGACCCAATCCCGCCTGTACACTTTGCTTGATGGCTTCGTCGGAACTGACTTCCATACCGGTGGTCATGCGGATGCCGTGTTGTTCAAAAAACATTTCCATGGCTTTGCGGGTGCCAGAACCTTCTTCGCGGACCAAAAACACTTCGTTTTCCAAACGATCCAGCTGAATTGATTTTTCCGGGCCAAAATGATGGTCCGCCGGGGCAATGAGCACCAGCGGATTTTCCATAAAGACACCGTCTTCGATTTCGGTTTCTTCGGGGGGGCGGCCCATGATCACCATGTCGACTTCATTGTTGACCAGCTGATTGACCAGTTGCTCTCGGTTGGTCACGTCCAATTTTACGTTCACGCCTGGATAGCGTTCATAAAAAATACTCAACAGTTTTGGCGCAAAATAGTGAGCGGTGGTGGCGACCGAGATTTTCAAGGTGCCGCGTTCTAAGTCTTTGAGGCTGGAAAGCCCCGTTTCCAAATCATCAACCTGTTGCAATATTGAACGGGCATAGCCACGCACCTCACGTCCGGCTTCGGTCAGGTATATCTTTTTGCCCATTTGTTCGAACAAAGGCTGGCCGATTTGGTTTTCCAATTGTTTGACTTGCATGGACACAGCGGGCTGGGTCAGGTTCAACTCTTTGGCTGCTTGGGTGAAGCTTAAGTGCCGGGCCACGGTCGTAAAGGCCTGTAATTGTTTGAGCGTGACGTGCATCTAATGCCTCGATTTGAAGGTGTAATTTGTAAATAACCCTATAATTAATACCGAAACATGAACGTATAAGCAAATTTTATGCTGACCATTAAAATAAATGTCTTTTTTTATGGGGTTTCATTTTGTAAAGTGCACTTGCTTGAGGCACCTAGATTAAGGTTGCTTCGAAAAAAATTATAATTTGTAGAAATATTTTGGGAGACTTAAAGATGGCTTTACTCGATCAAACAAACCGTTATTCCGACCTCAGCCTGGACGAAGATGAACTCATCAAAGGTGGCAAGCACCTTCTTGTTGCTTATGTGATGAAACCAGCCGTAGGTTACGGTTATTTGGAAGCGGCGGCTCACTTTGCTGCGGAAAGCTCCACCGGTACCAACGTTGAAGTGTCCACCACGGATGATTTCACCAAAGGTGTTGATGCGCTCGTCTATGAAATCGACGAAGCCAAAGAAATCATGAAGATTGCGTATCCAAACGATTTGTCTGATCGCAACATCACCGATGGCCGTGCCATGATCGTGTCTTTGATGACCTTGATTATTGGTAACAACCAAGGCATGGGCGACATTGCTTATGCTAAAATCCATGATTTTTACATCTCCCCTGAATTTTTGCGTTTGTTTGATGGTCCTTCAAAA
>NVSZ01000089.1 GCA_002732845.1 Rhodospirillaceae bacterium | reverse complement strand
GGCGCGTCCAAAAATTCTGTTTGATTATTTCACCCAGAACTTTGCGCAAGTTACCAACCCGCCCATCGATCCCATTCGTGAAGAATTGGTGATGAGCCTGATCAGCCTGATCGGGCCGCGTCCGAACCTGTTGAACGTAAACCGCACCGGCACGCGCAAACGCTTGGAAGTGCGCCAACCGATCCTCACCAATCTGGATTTGGAAAAAATTCGCCACATCGAAAACCATGTGGACAAGGGCTTTAAGACTTACACCCTGTCCATGTGCTATCCCGCCGATCAAGGTGCCGCCGGCATGGAAGCGGCTTTGGAAAAGATGTTTGCCAAGGCTGTGAAAGTCGTCAACGAAGGCTCTAACATTCTGATTTTGTCAGACCGCCGAATGGATGCCAACCACATCGCGATACCGTCTTTGTTGGCGACCGCGGGCATTCATCATCATTTGATCCGCGCGGGGCTTAGAACCTCTGTCGGATTGGTGATTGAAACGGGTGAAGCACGCCGCGTGCATGATTTCTGTTTGTTGGCTGGTTATGGTGCCGAAGCCATCAACCCATATTTGGCGTTTGATACCATCGTTGATTTTGCCGATGAACTTCCCGATGATGTCACCACCGAAGAAGCGCAAAAACGTTACATCAAAGCCGTTGATAAAGGCATGTTAAAAGTCTTTTCAAAAATGGGTATTTCCACATTCCAATCGTATTGTGGTGCGCAAATTTTTGATGCCATTGGCCTGAACGATACCTTGATTGAAAAATATTTCACCAAGACCGCATCAAAAGTCGGCGGCATTGGTTTGATAGAACTCGCCACCGAAACCGTACGACGTCATACGTCCGCTTTTGGCAACGATCCGTTGTTGAAAAATAGCTTGGACGTGGGTGGTGAATTGGCGTGGCGGCATCGTGGTGAAGATCACGCGTGGACACCCGAAACCATTTCATTGTTGCAGCACGCCGTACGAAAAAGCGACCGCGACACATACCGCAAATACGAAGCGGTCATGAACGAACATGATGTGAAGGTTCAAAACCTGCGCGGCTTGTTTAAATTAAACGGCACCGGAACACCTGTGCCTTTGGATGACGTCGAAAGCGTTGCGGACATTTGCAAACGCTTTTCTACGGGTGCCATGTCATTTGGTTCGATTTCGTGGGAAGCCCACACCAACATCGCCATCGCCATGAACCGCATCGGCGGCAAGTCCAACACGGGTGAAGGCGGCGAAGAAGCCGTTCGTTTTAAGCCCATGGAAAATGGCGACAGCATGCGGTCTGCGATTAAACAAGTCGCATCCGGGCGCTTTGGCGTTACGGCTGAATACCTGGTCAACGCCGACGAAATTCAGATCAAAATGGCTCAGGGTGCGAAACCCGGTGAAGGCGGACAATTGCCCGGTCACAAGGTCAACGAATGGATTGGTCGGGTGCGTCACTCGACACCGGGCGTGGGTTTGATTTCTCCACCACCGCACCATGATATTTATTCCATCGAAGATTTGGCTCAGCTGATTCACGATCTCAAAAACATCAACCCCACCGCGCGTATTTCGGTGAAATTGGTGTCCGAAGTTGGTGTTGGCACGGTGGCCGCGGGTGTATCCAAAGCTTACGCCGATCACGTTACGATCTCTGGTTTTGATGGCGGCACGGGCGCTTCGCCTTTGACGTCTACGCAACACGCGGGCGGCCCATGGGAAATCGGTTTGGCCGAAACGCATCAAACTTTATTGCTGAACAAACTGCGTGGACGCATTGCCGTTCAGGTTGACGGCGGCCTGCGCACCGCGCGCGACGTTGTTGTCGGGGCATTGCTGGGCGCTGATGAATTTGGTTTTGCCACGGGTGCTCTGATTGCTCAGGGTTGTTTGATGATGCGCAAGTGTCATTTGAACACCTGCCCGGTCGGCATCGCCACGCAAAACGAAGATTTGCGCAAACTGTTCCCGGGCGAACCTGCCCACGTGGTCAACTTCTTCACCTTTATGGCCGAAGAAATGCGCGTGATCATGGCCGAGCTTGGCTTTAAAACCATCAACGAAATGATTGGTCGTTCCGACGTGATGGAAATGAAYWMAGCCATCAAKCATTGGAAAGCCGAAGGCTTGGATTTCTCTGGCCTGCTGTACAGACCCGACATGGGCCCTGATGTTGCCGTCTATAACACCGAAACCCAAAACCACGGTTTGGAAAAAGCCTTGGACAATGGTCTGATTGAACAAGCGGCGGACGCGATTGAAAACGGCACCCCCGTTAAAATCAAATCCACCTTGATCAACGTCAACCGCACCTTTGGCACCATGCTTTCGGGCCGGGTTGCCATGAAATATGGCAAAGCGGGACTTCCCGAAGACACCATCTWTATYGACGCCACCGGAACKGCKGGYCAGTCGTTGGGCGCTTGGTTAAGCCCCGGCATTACGATTGATCTRAAAGGTGACGCCAACGATTATGTGGGCAAAGGTTTGGCCGGTGGTCGCATTGTTGTGCGCCCGGCTGATATCAGCCCAATTGTCGCCGAAGACAACATCATTGCCGGCAACACCTGTCTGTATGGTGCAACCGCTGGCGAAGCGTATCTTCGCGGCATCGCGGGTGAACGCTTTGCGGTTCGGAACTCTGGTGCCACCACCGTTGTCGAAGGCGTGGGTGATCAYGGTTGTGAATAYATGACMGGYGGYAYMRTTKSYRTKCTRGGCKMKACRGGTCGCAACTTTGCTGCGGGTATGTCCGGCGGCATTGCTTACGTCTTGGATGAAGCCGGTGATTTTSAAAGCCGGTGCAACATGGCTCAAGTCGACTTAGAGCCTATTCAAGCCGAAGAAGAACAAATGGAAATCGAAGGCCAAGGCGGTGATCTTGAAGGTCACGGTCGTGTCAATATTGATCACGATATGACTCGTTATGATGCTCAGCGTCTTAAGGGACTGATCAAAAGCCATTTGCATTATACAGGTAGTGCACGGGCCAAGAAGATCTTGGACAATTGGGAAAATTACCTTCCAAAATTCGTAAAAGTCATGCCCGTCGATTATCGCCGCGCACTTTTAGATATGCAGGCCAAAGATCGTGCGGCCGAACACACTGGTATTAACACTTCGGTAGGGAACTAAGATTATGGGTAAGCCAACCGGATTTTTAGAACATGACCGTCAAGACCGTTGCTATGGCCCGGTCACTGATCGTATCGGAAACTATGACGAATTTGTGCTGCCGTTGAAAGACGGTGACCTCAAAGCACAAGGTTCACGCTGCATGGATTGCGGCATTCCGTTCTGCCACAGTGGCTGCCCGGTGATGAACATCATCCCGGAATGGAATGACTTAGTCTATCAAGACGACATGCGGGGCGCGTTGGACATTTTGCATTCCACCAACAACTTCCCGGAATTCACAGGACGCATCTGCCCCGCCCCGTGCGAAGCAGCGTGTACGTTGAATTTGGAAGACCACCCGGTCACCATCAAAACCATCGAATGCGCGATCGTTGACAATGGTTGGGACCAAGGCTGGATCAAGCCGCAAATCGCCAAGCGCCATTCTGATTTTAATATCGCCGTTGTCGGCGCTGGACCTGCGGGTATGGCGTGTGCGCAGCAATTGGCGCGGGCCGGACATGCTGTGTCTTTGTATGAAAAGAACGAACACGCAGGCGGCCTGATGCGTTATGGCATTCCCGATTTCAAACTGGACAAATCCATCATTGATCGACGCTTGGGACAAATGCAAACCGAAGGCGTAGACTTCCGCCCCAACATGACCATCGGTGTTGATGTGTCTATGGACAAATTATTGGAAGAATACGACGCGATTGTCATGACGGGTGGATCAGAAGCCCCCCGTGATCTTCCGGTTCCCGGTCGTGATTTAAACGGCGTTCATTTCGCCATGGATTTTCTAACCCAGCAAAACCGCCGCAATGGTGGTGAGCCTGTCGGCGTGGAAGATATCCTTGCCACCGATAGCAATGTCTTGGTTATTGGCGGTGGCGATACCGGGTCCGATTGTGTCGGCACTTCTCAACGCCAAGGCGCAATTGCGATTACGCAAATCGAAATTATGCCCAAGCCTCCGGTTAAAGAAGACAAGCTGGTGACATGGCCCAATTGGCCGCAAAAACTGCGCACGTCGTCCAGCCACGAAGAAGGTTGCGAACGTCAATGGAACGTTATCACCAAAGAATTCTTAGGCGATGACAACGGCAACCTGCGAGCTGCAAAATGCATGCACGTGGAATGGACCGAAGGCGAAAATGGCCAATGGAATATGTCTGAGGTTGCGGGATCGGAATTCGAAATTCCGTGTGAACACGCCTTCTTAGCCATGGGTTTTGTGCATCCCATTCACGACGGCATGATTGACGAGTCGGGTGTTGATAAAGACGGTCGCGGTAACGTTTCCGCCAATACCGACGATTACAAAACCTCTGTCGATAAAATCTTCGCCGCCGGCGACATGCGCCGCGGACAATCCTTAGTCGTTTGGGCCATCAATGAAGGCCGCCAAGCGGCGCGCTCGGTTGATGAATTCCTGATGGGCGAAACTTTATTGCCGCGCTAAGTCTTCACATACGATCTTAAAAAAAGGCCGCTCCAATCTGAGCGGCCTTTTTTATATTTATCAAAGGACACCCGATGATTTCCTACACCCTCATTTGCCCCAAAGACCATGAGTTTTCACAGCAGTTTGATAGTTATGACGATTGTCAGGCGAAATTGAAGACGGGCACGATGAAGTGTCCGACGTGTGGCTCTCAGAAATTGGTCAAGGGCTTATCGGCGCCGAGCGTTGGGGGACAGTCTCAAACGCCTCAACCAATGCAACCACAATGCCCATCCGCATCCACGTGCGGGGCGAGTGGCTGTGGCTTAAAAGGATGATCCGGGCTCGGTCAGGAAACGTTCTTCTTCCGCCGTGTTCACCCGGCCCAGCTGAGCATTTCTGTGGGGAAAACGGCCAAAGCGCTTGATGATGTCATAGTGCTGCACCGCCCATGTTAATCCCGACTCGCTTCCCAACGCCGTAAATTTTGCGATGGAGATATCTTGATCCGCAAGGTTTTCACTGTGTTCATAGGGCAAATAAAAGAACGAACGTTGAAGCGGCGAGACCTTTAGATCAAAACCTTTTTGCACAGCTTCATTGGCAATTTTTAAGGCCAGCGCATCGTTGTCATACATCGAAGCCTGCCCCCGACGCGTGTTGCGGGTGAATTGGTCGAGCATCAACAATAAGGCCAAAGTCCCCTCTGGCGTGTCGGCCATGGCGTTAAGCTCAGCGTTCCCCGCCGCTGTCAAAGCCTCTGAAAAACGGTCTTCAATTTCTTGGTCAAAGGCATCGTCTTTTTTAAACCACTGGGGCTTAAAGTGTTGCGCCGTGCCAAACCAAAAATCATTGATCTCTTGCGTGAGTTTTTGAAGATCATAGGTTGTCATTAAATGCTCCTATACCGAAACCCGATTACGTCCACCATCCTTAGCTCTATATAGGGCTTGGTCAGAGGCTTTTAAAGTATCCATGGGTTTTTCACCGCTTTCAAATTCGGCAGCCCCGATGGAAATGGTCACGCTGACACTTTTATTCGTTTTCGGTTTTGTTTGGGGCTTAGCGGTTCTGGGTGGTTTTTGTTTGGGGCGATCTTCGTCACGCAAATCAAAACTGGACGCAGCTATGGCTTTGCGCAGTTTATCTAGATACGGCAAAGCTTGTTCTACCGACTTTTTTGCAAACAGAACCGTAAATTCTTCACCGCCATAGCGATAGGCCCGACCGCCACCCGTGACGCCCATCATGCGGCTGGCGACCAATTTTAAAACTTGATCGCCCACATCGTGACCATAGGTGTCATTGAATTTTTTAAAGTGATCTACATCCAACATCGCCACTGTATAACGCCCGCTCAACGCATTTAAATCATGCATCAAAGCTCGGCGGCCCGGCAGATTGGTCAGCTCGTCGATATACGCCAAACGGTAACTTTCTTGAAACAACGCAATCAAAAGCCCTAAGCAGGCGAACGAAAACATCAGCGGTGGAAGCAACCCCTGACCCGCGCCATGCAGCGCCACACCACACGCCGCCACCGCGCCAAACAGCCCGCCGTCAATCGCGGTCTGGGTCCACACTGCCCGCGCAAACAAGGCCACCGTGATCACAACAAACAACAAAATCGCGGGTTGCGGCAACAATGACCAATAATCAAACGCGGTGTCGAACACCCGCACATGCAAGGCTTCATCAACCCACGTTCCCGGTCCCAACCCGGCGTCCCAAACCACCAAAAGCGTGATGATTTGCAAAAAAATAAACAGCACCCAACTGACCACAGTTTTAGACGCCATGCCTCGGTCTTTCATGGACGCAATCAACAGCGCATTCACGGGGAACAAAACCGCAAGGGCCGCATAAATCACCATGATTTCCCTTGAATACGCCCCGGCCTGTTCTATATCTGGAACAAAGGTCGATACAGCCCAGTGCGCGCCCAACAACAAGCCCACCATCAACACCACGCGCGGAGATTTAAACCACCAGCCCAGAACAATGGCCCYGAAGCCTAAAAGATACGGCATCAGAGGCAAAATCACGCTCAGCGAAAACGGGACGTCAATGGGCTTTGACAAAAAAGCCACCCCCGCCGTCAAAAAGACAACGGGGAAAATCAGCACAATAAAAGCGTTTCTAAAAACCATACAAAGGTGTAGACCTAAAACGCTCAAGATACCGTTAAGATAAGGAACACGACATGAACATTTGGATACTTCTTGCAGGCGTCAACGCGGCAATGGCCGTGGGTATGGGGGCTTATGGCTGGCATGCTTTGGGCGATACACCCGACATTCGCGACGTCTTTATGATGGGCTCTCAATACCAAATGTGGCATGGCCTTGGGTTGCTGGGCATCGGCRTTTTATTAGGACGCGGACCGAACAAAAGCCTTTCGATTGCCGGAAYTTTATTTCAGGTGGGCATCGTGTTATTTGCCGGAACCTTGTATTCCTTTGGCGGATTGATGATTGTCCCAGTCAGCGGTGCCGCCCCGGTGGGTGGTGGATTGTTGATATTGGGTTGGTTGATTTTGGGCCTTCAAGGGGCCCGTCACTTCAAATCTTAGACAACACTATTTTGTTAAGTATTTTCACGTTATCATATTGATATGAATGATGAAGATACTCCAAAAAATGCTTATGAGCGGACGCGTTTGCGGACCGCCGAGGTTCTGTATGCCATCAATGATGGGGACAAGCTCACCCATAAGGTTGATGTCGCCCTGATCATCCTGATCACGCTGAACGTTTTGGCGGTGGTTTTGGAATCGGTGGCCAGCATCAAAGCCGGACATGAAACTTTTTTTCAAGTCTTTGAAGTGTTTTCGGTGATCATTTTCACCATCGAATACATCGCGCGCGTATGGTCGGCCGTGGATAATCCTTGGAAACCAGATCATGCGCACCCCATACGCGGACGTGTTCGGTATATGTTGACGTGGTTTGCGATCATTGATGTTGTGGCGATTGCACCGTTTTACCTGTCGATGTTTTTTGGCGCAGACCTGCGAATTTTGCGGGCGTTACGGTTGTTGCGGATTTTCAAACTCACCCGTTATTCCAGCGCCATGACTTTATTGTTACAGGTCTTTCGCGAAGAAGCTCGCACCATCGGCGCGGCGATGTTTATTTCCATGTTGTTGATGTTTGTCGCGGCGTCCTTGGCTTTTGTGTTTGAACATGCCGCCCAACCCGATAAGTTTTCATCCATCCCCGCGGCCATGTATTGGGCCATCATCACCATGACCACGGTCGGCTATGGCGACATTGTCCCGTTGACTCCGTACGGCAAAATGATCGGCGCCTTTATCGGCATTATCGGCTTGGGCATGGTGGCTTTACCGGCGGGCATCTTGGCCTCTGGCTTTAACAATGCCCTGCACCGTCGGCGTTTGGCATTGGAAGAACAGGTCCAAGACGCCCTGCAAGACGGTGTTATTTCCGAAGATGAACAGCAAGACCTCGATAAATTAGCGCAACACTTAAACCTGAACAAAGCCGATGTCCAAGCCATCATGGAAGCCGCCGCACACCAGCGTAAAACGGCAGAAGGTGGCACATGTCCCCATTGCCACCTTCCCCTTGATCAGATTACCGATGATGATTAAGTCTTAATCTGGAAGTTTCCAAACTTCTGGTCCTGCCTTTAGCCGGGCAATTTGGGCTTGGCGTTCGCGTTCCATCTCAACCGGAAGCTTGTCGCCAAAGCGACCAAACAATTCGCTTTGATCTTCGGCATCGGCCAAGGCTCCGGCTTTATCGACTTCCATCAAATGGCGAAAACGATCATCGTCAAAATCCAAACCATCCCACGGAATATCGGCATGCACGGGCATGTGACCCAGCGGGCTTTCAGCCGATTCTTGGGCGCGGCCATTGACCCGATCAACGATCCATTTCAACACCCGCATATTTTGACCAAACCCCGGCCACATGAATTTTCCGTTTTCATCTTTGCGGAACCAATTTACGCGGAAAATTTCCGGCGGGGTGTCCAACTTGGCGCCAACGTCCATCCAATGTTTCCAGTAATCGCCCATGTTATAGCCACAGAACGGCAACATGGCGAACGGGTCACGACGAATAGCGGCTTGACCTTCGGCTGCTGCGGTGGCTTCAGAGCCCATGGTCGCCGCCATGTACACGCCGTGATCCCAATCAAAGGCCTGATACGCCAACGGATAGGTTTTTGACAACCGTCCACCAAAGACAAACGCCGAAATCGGCACGCCTTTTGGGTCTTCCCACGCGGGATCAATGGATGGGCATTGACTGGCGGGGGTGGCAAAACGGGAATTGGGATGAGCCGCAAGTGTGCCCAAAGCTGGCGTCCAATCATTGCCTTTCCAATCAATCAAATGATCTGGGGCATCGGACATGTCTTCCCACCACACATCGCCATCATCGGTCAGCGCGACATTGGTATAGATACAGCCGGATTTTAACGTTTGCATGGCAATTGGATTCGATGCATCGGACGTTCCCGGAGCAACGCCAAAGTATCCATATTCGGGATTGATCGCATACAAGCGCCCATCCGCACCGGGTTTAATCCATGCGATGTCGTCGCCGAGGGTCTCCACCTTCCAGCCCGGCAGGGTGGGCTCCAGCATCGCCAGGTTCGTCTTGCCGCAGGCCGACGGGAAGG
>NVSZ01000088.1 GCA_002732845.1 Rhodospirillaceae bacterium | reverse complement strand
CGAACAAAACATCATGCGGGTATTGGTTTTGGCCGATAAAATTTATATGGAAGTCCAAACGCCAAACAACAAAGCCAGTATGGCGGATAACAAAGGGGCTCCGTGTCCTAAGATTCCGGCCATGACGTGCACAAAAATCAGCRTCGAYAAATTTGGCGAAWTGGATGTTRAACGGTGGACACAATCSATGAAAGGCGTTCARGGCGTATCCACATTATGGTGGGAACCCAAACGCAAAATGGTGGTGCGTCAAGAATATCCAGACGGTCGCATTATGCAATTAAGCCTGGTCGGTAACGTTGACCATTATGGCCGCGCCGCCGAACGTTGGAACATTTCGTATGCCCAGCCCGGTGGTCAAGYGGTTGAGGCGTATCGTCTGATCGACACGGATCTAGGCATCATCGTTCAGGAACGCGATCCGTCAGGTATGACGCGTGAGTTGCGAAACTTAAAAGTGGTCGCCGGCGATCCGGCTTGGTTCAAAGTTCCAGAGGGCTTCACGCGTGTTGAACAAGCCCAAACGAACAAACCTGCACAGCAGAAATAAGGGGCTAAGAAACGATATGATTACGGTGGTTGGAAATTTAAAAGGCGGAACGGGTAAAAGCACCGTAGTGTTTAATCTTGCCCTGTGGCTTGCCGCAAACGATAAGCCGCAAATCTTGTGTGATTTAGATCCCCAAAAAACATTGCGMGATGCMGTGGAAGTGCGSMRAGAAGAAGGYTAYACRCCRACCGTATCSGTGTTGGATGCKTTGCCYAAAAATGCCAMGGGMAATGTRCTTGTKGAYGTYGGKTTRTCGGAYATGGSGGCSGTMAAAAATGCCCTTGGTCAGGCGCACCGYGTGGTGATTCCGGTRACCCCCAGTCAGGCSGAYGTRTGGGCCACGCAACAATTTTTAACGATTATTAAYGAGAGCACRAAAAAKGGWMAAAAGCCCGAAGTYATGGCTTTTGTYAAYCGTGCCGAYACKCATCATGCYGCAACAGAAAATGCCGARACTCAGGAYGCKYTMCGGKMAATYCCCGGYTTAACCGTCCTTGATSACATGCTTTCACAACGTTTGAGYTTYAGACGTTCTTTCAGTGAAGGCCTRGGCGTATTTGAAATGGAACCCCGTGGCAARGCYGCYATGGAACTTAATTTTTTGGCCAAGACGCTMTTTGCTTAAAGCGCARGACCAANGTCGAAGGAGACTNAANAATGTTTATTATTCGTGGACTTATGAACCACCTCGTGATCGTTTTTATYGGCGTTCTGGTTGTGGTTGGCATCGTCAACAAAGATAAGATTAAAACGGAACTGACGCAGATGGGTTATCTGGACTCCGCATCAAGCGATGTTGTTAGCGTTTCCCAAGAGGAAGACGCTGTCGTCGCCACTGAGGCCGAAGCACCTGTGCAAGCAACGCGCGAAGCAGAAGCCCCAGTTGCTCAGGTCATGCCGACACATTTAACGCCCAGCCTAGCTTCTGCACCTGCTCAGGTTCAACAAGCCCAAGCGACCCCAACGCAAGCTCAGGGTTCGTCTTTCGCTCAGCAACAGATGCAACAGCAACAACGCATGCAACAACAAATGCAGGCGCACCAAGCCCAAACCAACGAAGTTGCTCTGGCGGATGATGTTAAAATTCAATGGGCCGCCGCCCGTACCGCTTACTGGAAACGCGATTTAGACAAAGCCGAAGAGCTGTACAAAGCGTTGTTGGAAACATCTGATGAAGCCGGAATTGCCGGTGAATTGGGCAACATCTATTTCACACATCGCCGTTTCGAAGACGCCGCCACTATGTTTTACGAAGCTGGGCTACGTCACCTTAAAAGTGACACACCTGGGCAAGCCAACATGGTTATGGGGCCGCTCAGCCAATTGGATCGGAAAAAGGCAGAGCAGTTGCGCACCAAGTTGATGGACCTTCAAAAGAGCCAAACGAAGTCCGCAAACTCAACCCCAGAACCCGCGAAAAACTAGGCCGTCCCCGGCTTTCTTAATCGGCTTTATTTCGGAGTGAACATCATGCTTTTCCAACGCCAGAATTTGACCTTGAATGACCGGCTTTCCAATTTGGAAACCCATCTTAAGGAAGAACATCCGGACCTTGTCCACCTTTTGCCGTCTTACCGTCAGATGGACAAAGTATTGTATCGATTGGGGCTGTTGAACAAAGATGAATCAGTTGCTACACGCATTACATGGTGGCCGTTGATCAGTGTTTTGGGGACGTTTTCATCCGGAAAGTCGACCTTTATCAATTCGGTTTTGGGCGAGACCTTGCAGCGCACGGGGAACCAAGCGGTGGATGAAAAGTTCACGGTGGTGTGTTATTCGCATCACGAAGAAAGCCGCACCTTGCCGGGTACAGCCTTAAACAACGATCCGCGGTTTCCCTTTTTTCAAATTGCAGATGAAGTCGAAAAAGTCAGCCGTGGAGAAGGCCGTCGCATCGATACGTACCTGCAACTGAAAACGTCTCAGTCAGAAGGCTTAAAAGGCCGCACGCTTATTGATTCACCAGGCTTTGATGCCGATGATCAGCGCCGCTCAACCTTGCGCCTGACCGATCACATTATTGATATTTCTGATCTGGTTTTGATTTTCTTTGATGCGCGTCACCCTGAACCGGGGGCAATGCAAGACACCTTGGAACACTTGGTTTCAAAGGCTGCCAGCCGCGTTGATTCGACAAAATTCTTGTATATCTTGAATCAAATTGATACCACCGCCAACGAAGACAACCCTGAAGAAGTGGTGGCGGCATGGCAACGTGCCTTGGCTCAATCGGGTTTGGCGAGCGGACGTTTCTTGTGCATCTATAACGAAGACGCCGCCGTGCCGATCAAAGACGATGCTTTGCGTGAACGCTATCAACGCAAGCGCGATATCGATATGAAAGAAATCCAACGCCGCATGGACGAAGTCGAAATCGAACGCGGTTATCGTATCGTCAGTTCGTTGGAAGACATCGCCCGTCGTATCGAAGCTGATGCCATTCCGGCCTTGAATGAAGCTTTAAAACGCTGGCGCAAATTGACTGTGGTCGGTGACGGTGTAGGCCTCGCCGTTGCTGGCGTCGCGGTCTTTATGTTGATGCAACAATTTGGCACAGAAGCATTCATTACAGCGTATGAAGGCATTAAAGGTCACGTGCTCAGCCATATTGCTTTGGCAGCTGCATTTGGCGGATTGGTGATCACTTGGCATTATGCGGTACGTTCGTGGGCGTCGCGATTTGTCGGCGGTCGTTTGTCGGATGCCTTTGGCGATCAGGAAYTGAACCTGCGCCAAGCYTTTRTCAAAAGCTCGCGTCCKTGGCGTTCGGTYTTTAATGCCAGYRTTTCTGGRTGGGGCCGKGGYACCAAAGCYTTGTTGAAAGATACRTTGGGTGCGRTTGRAGGYCAYATTCARCGYCTSAAYGATYWGCAYACMGATCCWTCGGGAAGCAAAAAAGCGGCGGCGGACAAAGCTGTTGAACCAGCCAAAATTTTTGAGGCTAAGCCTGACTTAAAAATCGAAGTCAGCAGTGCTGCAACGCAAACACCCGTGACCAAACAAGTGAGCCCCGTATCGGCTGAATAATCCAACCCAACAACATTATAAATAAAAAGAATGGGGAAGAAAAATGTACAGAAGAGTTAGTAATAGTCGTTATATGGTGGTGGGCGTTAGTGGCATTGTGGTGGTTCTGGGAATCTTTACGTGGTTGATGTATGGCATTGCCAACCACATTAATACAATGACCGCCACCATCGTGCGTTTGGCTGGTGATGTTCACATTATGGCCAACGTTCAAGTTACGATGGCGGAAGATATTAAGGCTATGTCTGGTGGTGTGACCGACTTGAAGACCTCGGTACAGAGCATGGATGCACAGGTTCAGGCGATGTCTTATCATATCAGTGTTATGACCAATGCAACGGCACGCATGAGTTATGACGTGGGCCGCACGTCGCAAATGTTCTCGTCACCACTGTCGCATTTCTGGAACATGTCACCTTAAGATTTGACAATATTTTGGTTAGCCGATGTTGAGCAGTTTAAGCAAGCCGCGCTTTTCATGTTTGACGGGCGGGATGTATTCGCCGATGATCCGCGTGACTTCTTTGCCACCGATTTCGATGTGTCCGTCCATTTCTTGTTGAWACAGATATTTKGCCAMAGGYARGATCGCGTCTTTGACATTTTGMGGYTYAAACATTTCCTSAGCGCGGTCTTCWARATCGAACAAGATRTCTTCGGAATCGATATCGTCTTCACCGTGYAGRGCTTCRAGAATMCGGGTGATTTCATCAATSCGAGAAATRTCGCCGGWRCAACAMGAGCTRCCCTTRCAAACAATATCYTCGGCAATRGGRCCRCCGAACAATTCRRGSACRCGRATTTCTAAAATTTCGAYAAAYGARTCCCAGCTGTGGCTATCAAAAYATTTATCGGTAAAGGTCATYGGCGGGCGCGGGAACATTTGAATGGAAACGATTTTTTGATCCAAAAGATATGCCGTAATGGCATGTCCGGCTTCATAAACAGAGAGCCGAAAAGTCGTATCCTCACAGTCGTATTCGAGTTCTTTTTGAGGGCTGGTTTTCGTGTTCTTTTGGGTCTTACTCACGTCATCACCTACGATTTATATTTTGTCGTTTTCTATAATTAAGTCTATTGAAAACGGCCGAAATGTCAATTCTTAAATATAAAATGCAGTCGTTTATTGATCTTTTATTTCAGTMGGTTATACCTATATTTGTTCTGAAATAAATATTAATAATGTATAAGGTTAAGTAGAGATTTTTTCAATAATAATTGAGATGATTTTATCGCGAATATTAACAAATGCGGGGCAATTGTTCGCCGGATAACCAATCGACCATACGGGTTCCCCCCAAGTGCGTTTTCATGCGGACAAAACAATTCTTATCTTCAGATACATAGCCAATGATTGCGGCGTCTTGACCCTTTGCATGCGCGCGCATCACCGCCAACAGGTGCTCGGCATCTTTGGCCGGGCAAATCGCAATAAGCTTGCCTTCGTTGGCGACATAAAGCGGATCTAAACCTAAAAGTTCACAGGCACTTTTGACTTCTTGGCGGATCGGCAAGGCGCTTTCGTCCAGTTCAATACCGACCTTGGATTGTTGGGCAATCTCATTTAAGGTCGCGGCCACACCGCCCCGAGTTGGGTCCCGTAAAACATGAATGTTCGGGGTCGCCTTTAACATCTCGGCAACCAAATCATTAAGGGCCTGACTGTCGGAAGTTATTTCTGTGGAAAAACTCAAGTTTTCGCGTTTGCTCATCACGGCAACGCCATGATCACCCAGCATGCCATTGACCAAAATCACATCCCCGGGACAGGCTCGATCACCGCCTATATCGACGCCATCCGGCACCACGCCCACGCCCGCCGTGTTGATAAAAACACCATCTCCTTTGCCGCGTTCCACCACTTTGGTATCTCCGGTGACGATGGTAACGTTGGCGTCATTGGCGGCTTCGGCCATGCTTTGTACAATTTTCACGAGGTCAGATAAGGGAAAGCCTTCTTCTAAAATAAATCCTGCCGTTAAATATTTTGGCACGCCGCCGCCCATAGCCAAATCATTCACAGTGCCATGGACCGCTAAAGATCCAATATTTCCACCGGGGAAAAACAACGGCGAAACGACAAAGGTGTCGGTGCTCATGACAATACGTCCGGGGGGTAATTCAAACACCGCCGCATCGTGTTCGCGGTTCAAGATTTTGTTATCAAAAGCACGGATAAAAACTTCTTCGATCAACTGAGCCATGGCCCGACCACCCGCGCCAAAACTCATATCTACGTATCCGTTTTTAAGATCTAGGGGCCGCGTTGATAGTGTGCTCATAGAGGTTGCTCCTCGCGAAAACGACCATAGGTCCAGTGTGCGGCACAGGCTCCTTCGGATGATACCATGCACGCCCCCATGGGATTGTCGGGGGTGCATACGGTGCCAAAAATTTTGCAATCGGTCGGTGTTTTTTCTCCGCGCAATATATCACCACAGGCACAGGCTTTGTTTTCTTGCGGCACGGGAACATCAATTGCAAATCGCTTTTGGGCATCAAACTGTTCAAAATTTTTGCGGATTTTTAGGGCGCTGTTGGGCACAAATCCTAATCCCCGCCATTCGAAAGTGTCTTTTATTTCAAATACTTCTTCCATCAAGGCCTGCGCTTTTTTGTTGCCTTCAGGTGTTACCGCACGGGTATATTCGTTTTCAACCTCGGCGCGGCCGTCGTTGGCTTGGCGGATCAATTGCAAGACCGACTGCATCACGTCCAAGGGTTCAAACCCGGCGATCACCACGGGTATTTTATAGTCATTCGTAAATTCTTCATACGGTTGCAGGCCAATCACCACACTGACATGTGCGGGCCCCACCAGACCATCTAAAACCAAGCCTGAATTCTCTTCGGTAGTCGGTTTGCCAACAATCGCGCGCATCGCCGCAGGAGTTAAAACATGATTGCAATACACAGAAAAATTAGTCAGCTCCAAAGCCTCGGCCCGTTTAATTGCGGCGGCGGTGGGCGGCGTTGTGGTCTCGAACCCAATGGCAAAAAACACCACTTGAGTGTTTGGATTATCTTGAGCAATTTTAAGCGCGTCCAGTGTTGAATACACCATGCGCACATCGGCGCCCTTTGATCGGGCTTTGATCAAACTGTCATAACCGCTGCCCGGCACGCGCATTAAATCTGCATAGGTACACAAAATAACATCATGTTGGGTGGCCAAAGCAATTGCGGCGTCCACGCGGCGGATCGGAAGCACACACACCGGACATCCGGGGCCATGAATCATACGCACATTTTTGGGCAGTAAATCTTCGACGCCATATCGCGCGATGGCGTGGGTATGTCCGCCACAAAATTCCATAAAACGATAGGTGCGAGTGGGATCAACGGCGTTGTGAAGAGCCCTAGACAAGCCTTGGGCCAGTTTTCCATCGCGAAATTCTTCGATGTACTTCACGCCATTTCCCCCATTTCGGCAAACAATGCTAACGTGCGTTCGGCTTCATCGGCGTCCAGTTTGCTCAAGGCATAACCAACATGCACGATGACAAAATCGCCAACGACAACATCTTCCACCAATTCAAGGGAGACTTCTTTGACCACGCCTTCAAGTTCGATGTCGGCGAGTCCGTCTTCGCGCAAACGAATAACCTTGGCTGGAATAGCTAAACACATATTTTAAACACCTTGTTCATACCGTTTTGCGCCAACATAGGCTTGACCTAAACTCAGCCCGCCATCCCCCGGCGGCAACGCCACGGGCCGGTAAACATCTAAGCCCAGCGCCCATAAATTTTGTTCTAAGCCTTCGGTCAAGACGCGATTTAACAGACATCCGCCCGCAAGCACAACCTGTGTAAGCCCGGTTTCGTTCTTTAAGTTTAACACCCAATCGGTCAGACCTTGAATCAATGTTCCATGAAAAGCATTTGCCCCAGATTCAGGCCCCATATCAATAAGTTGCCGCAACAAATCAGAAAAATCGAGAATGCCGTTCTGCAGAGACCAGCTGTTTTCTAAAATGATTGGTGTCGTCACAAGGGATTCCAACTTCATCGGGGCCTGTCCATCAAAACTGGCCCGCGGCTGAACGTCCAACAGACCCGCCGCCGCATCGAACAATCGCCCGCAACTGGTTGTCGAATGAACGTTGACATTTTTTGTCAGCATTTGGTGAAGTAAGTCCACATCACCAAAATCAGAAAAGCGCGTGGAAATTTCATCTTCACGCCCGTGTTGAAAAAGCACCGCCGCCGCCATGCGCCACGGTTCTCTAAACGCGGCTTCACCACCGGGGGCAAGCAGGGGGGCCAAATGCCCAACACGTCGGTAAGATGCTCCGTCAACAACCAAAGCCTCGCCCCCCCAATTTTCTCCGTCTTCACCAAGCCCAAAACCATCAAGAGCCAAGCCCAAGACAGGCCCCGATAAATCGTGTTCGGCAATCACAGAGGCCACATGAGCATGGTGATGTTGAACCGTAAAGATGGGGATGTTATGAGTGACCGAAAAGTCAGCTGCAAAACGGCTCGAAAAAAAATCGGGATGTAAATCACACGCCACCCATTTTGGATCAACATCGGTGATGGACAACAGGTGATCGACGGTTTCTTGGAAAAACTTAAGGGACTGGGGGGTGTTTAAATCTCCGATGTGTTGAGACACAAAAGCTTGATCCCCGCGCATCACGCAAATTGTATTTTTCAAATGTGCGCCGACCGCTAATCCGGGCGCGACCGGATGGGCAAGTTTAATCGGGTGCGGGACAAAYCCGCGTGCRCGCCGAATGAAYGTGGGGGTTTTGCCAATGAACCGCTGCACACTGTCATCGGTGCGAATAACGATGTCCCGGTCATGGGTAACAATGATATCGGCAATGTTTTTCAGACGATCAGTCGCTTCCGTATTGCCAATCACCAAAGGTTCGCCACCGGGGTTGGCGCTTGTCATGATCAAGGCTAAATCTTGTGTTTTTGATAACCAGGCTGTGCCATTTGGCCGCCCGGCAGCTTCGTGAAACAGTAAAAAATGAAGCGGGGTGTAGGGCAACAGGACACCGATGCTGTCCAGTCCGGGGGCAATGGACGGGGCCAAGGCCCCATTGTCGGTCTTTGAAAAAACCACAATGGGCCGCATAGGAGAGGCCAAGTGGCGAGCTTCATCGTCTTCAATTTTGACAAAGGCTTTCGCCGAAAGGACATTCGCCACCATCACCGCCAGCGGTTTTTCTTCACGGTCTTTGCGTTGACGAAGCTTTGATACGGCTTCTTCATTGCGCGCATCACACACAATATGAAAGCCACCCAATCCCTTGATCGCAAGAATTTCGCCTTTGAGCAAACGGATCACAATTTCGGGGATGGGCATGGACAGTTTTGGCCCACATGCCGGGCACGCAATGGGTTGGGCATGAAAACGACGATCAAGAGGGTCTTTGTATTCAGACGTGCAGTCCGCACACATCGCAAAACCAGACATCGACGTTTGTGGACGGTCATAAGGAAGGTGTTTTGTGATTGTATAGCGCGGCCCACAATGGGTGCAGTTTAAAAACGGATACAGGTGGTGACGGTCCGCCGGATCAAACAGTTCTTTTAAACAAGCTTCGCAAACGCCCGTATCGGCGGGAAGCCCGGTGCCCACCGCACTGGATTGGCTGGTGAGAATTTTAAAACCTTT
>NVSZ01000087.1 GCA_002732845.1 Rhodospirillaceae bacterium | reverse complement strand
TGGTTTGATGCCGGACAACTGGTCAACAAATTGACGCTGGATGCCACTGATCCGCTTTCTAAGCAAACGGATTTCAAAAAGTGTGCCTGTCGCGTTGAAAAAGCGTGATCTGAAGGTAATGGAATAAAGCCATGACAGGCAAACCCTCAGCACCCACAAGCACACAGTCTCGTCGTCGGTTCTTGGGCAACATTGCCCGGGCCGCCGGCGGCGCGTGTGCGTTTGGGCTGGTGGTGGGGATCTTTGGACGGCAAGCGCAATCGCTTCCGGCTCAGGTTCTTCGACCACCGGGGGCGGGTAATGAAAATGACTTTCTGGCCGCATGTGTGCGGTGCGGATTGTGCGTTCGCGATTGTCCTTACCCGACGCTGAGCCTTGCCGATGTTGCTGGTGATATTCCTGTTGGCACGCCTTATTTTATTGCCCGAAATGTACCGTGCGAAATGTGTGACGACATTCCGTGTGTAAAGGCCTGTCCGACCAATGCGCTGGATTCAAAACTAACCAACATCGACGATGCCCGTATGGGGCTGGCGGTGTTGATCGATAACGAGACCTGCTTGAATATGCAAGGTTTGCGGTGCGATGTTTGTCACCGGGTTTGCCCGTTGATCAACGAAGCCATTACCTTGGAAATGCAGCACAATACAAGGACCGGCGCGCATGCGATTTTTGTGCCGACCGTGCATTCCGATAAATGTACGGGCTGTGGAAAATGCGAACGCGCATGCGTTTTGGACAAAGCCGCCATCCGCGTGCTTCCCCGTTATTTGGCAAAGGGCAGCATTGGCGAACACTATCGTTTGGGTTGGATTGAAAAAGAGCTCAAGGGCGAGTCTCTTGTGCCTGCCGTGCAAGACATGCCGGACCGCCTTCCGTTTGGCAGCACCATTGCACCACGGGGGCCTAAGTGATGAAAAACAATAAGTTCCCCGGACAAGATGCGATCGCTTCGAAAGGTTGGCTGGTGGCCCATAAATGGTTGCTGTTGCGCCGCGCGTCACAGTTTTTCATTCTGGCCTTATTTTTGATCGGGCCCTTGACGGGTGTGTGGATTGTCAAAGGTAATTTAACATCCAGCCTGACCCTTGGCGTTTTACCGTTGAGTGACCCATTTGTTATTTTACAAAGTCTTTCGGCGGGCCATGTGGTTGCCGCAACGGGACTGATCGGTGCCGCGATTGTCATTGTCTTTTACATGCTGGTGGGTGGACGGGTATATTGCTCGTTTGTTTGCCCGATGAATTTGGTGACCGATGCTTCGCGTTGGCTTGCCAAGAAATTTGATCTGCCCAAAGGCTGGCAACCGTCGCGCCATGCCCGTTTGTGGGCCTTAGGCACGGTGATGATTACGGCCATGGTGACGGGCGTTATGGCGTGGGAAATGTTAAATCCCGTGACCATGCTGCACCGCGCTTTGGTGTATGGCACCAGTACCGTTTGGACGGTTGCGTTGGCTGTATTTATTTTTGACCTGGTGGTTTCCAGACGAGGCTGGTGCGGACACCTGTGCCCGATGGGGGCCTTTTACGGGTTGCTGGGCCGTGCAAGCGTGTTGCGTATATCAGCCATCAAAAGAAAAGACTGTAACGATTGTATGGATTGTTTCGAGGTGTGCCCCGAAGCCCATGTCATCACCCCCGCCTTGCGCGGAGCCGACACAGGAACGGGTCCCGTTGTTGTGTCCGGAGATTGTACCAATTGCGGACGTTGCATAGACGTTTGTGCTAAGGATGTTTTTATTTTTACAACGCGGTTTAAGAATGAAGCTCCTGAAAAAAATGAACAGATTACGGATAAAAAACCAACTCCCCAGCGTGCGGCTTAAGGTGCATACTTGGGGGGGAACTCTGAACGGAGAAAGAGCCATGAAAACAATTTTAACAACTACACTCTCAGGATTAGCCGTGATGGCTGTTTTGCTGGGTGGCGGGACAACAGCTTGGGCCTTGGATGGAGCACTGCATTCGTTGCGGGGTATGACGACGCTTCAAGACAATGCGGACGCTGCGGACTTGAATAATAAGCAGGTCGGTGAACGTTTTGAAAAAAACTATCGTCAGCAACCCCCCTTGATTCCGCATGCAATTGCCAACTATGAAATTGATATAAAAGTTAATCAGTGCATCGCGTGTCACGATTGGCCACAAAATGTGAGTGCTGGGGCTCCCAAAATCAGCGAAACCCATTATATTGGTCGTGAAGGACAAAATTTGAATAAGGTTGCTTCACGTCGCTGGTTCTGTACGCAATGTCATGTGCCACAGGATGATGTTGAAGAGCTGGTGCCAAACACATTTGAATCATCAAAAGATTTAGAATAGGAATTTGTTATGACTGGCGAAAATGAAGATAAGGCTAAATCGTCGATGCTCAAGAATTTATGGCAGGCTTTGCGTCACCCCAACAAAAAATATGCTTTGGGGTCGTTGTTGAGTGTCGGTTTTGTTGCGGGGGTTATCTTTTGGGGTGGCTTTAACTGGTCAATGGAAATAACCAACACAGAAGAGTTCTGTATTTCGTGTCATGAAATGGAACAGAATGTTTACCGTGAATATAAACAAACAATCCACTATTCAAACCGCACGGGCGTGCGGGCCACGTGTCCAGATTGCCACGTCCCTAAAACGTGGATACATAAGATTGCGCGCAAAATCAAAGCATCAAACGAAGTGTATCACAAGATTTTGGGCACCATTGATACCCGCGAAAAATTTGAAGCCAAGCGTTTAGAGTTGGCAGAAAATGTGTGGAAAGTTATGGAAGAAACGGATTCTCGTGAATGCCGCAACTGTCACAACTTTGAATTTATGGATTTCCCATCCCAACAAAAACGGTCTCGGGAAAGTCATGATGGTGCGATCGCTACGGGCATGACTTGTATCAATTGCCATAAAGGTATTGCTCATGAATTGCCCGCTGGTGTTACCTCAGAAGGTGGTGCTGCTACGTTCGGACATAAATCAAAGTAAACTTTTTTGTTTAGAGTTAAATAAAAAAAACCGCCGGGCTTTCATGGCAAGCTCGGCGGTTTTTTATATGTGGCTTATTCAGGTTATCCCGAAAATGCTCTAGTCGTGTGCAATTTCCATATCGAACTTTATGATGTGGCGAGTCAGTTTGTTTGCGAGGTTAAAAAACTTATCTCGCCAGACATCATAATCATGATCCATATGGGCATCTAAAAATTTCATTTCCGCTAAAAACCAAGCGTGTTCAACTTTATGGTTTTTCACAAGTTCATCAATTTTAGGCCCAAAGATATTCTCTTCGGTTTTGAAATGACTGAGCATCGCTTTGTGGACGTCTTGAAAGGCGGTTTGAAGGTCTTTTTTAGAAGACTGAGAAACAACCATGCGCTCAAGTTTAGCAACAAGATTGTCGAGAGCCTGATGCTCTTGATCAATTTCTAAAATGCCAATACTCAGCGTGCGATTTTCCGTAAACATTGAGTCTCCTTAGAAGAGATTAAGTCTAACGTCTTCAGAACATAAAACCAATTAAAAAGGCTTTTGTTTTGCCGAAAGCTTTTCCAATTGACATGGACATAAGCAAGTTGTGCTTTGCAGGTCTTTGGGGATTTCGACAATTTCAACAGTTTTACACCAACAATCCCCATCAGGGTTACAGGGGTATGGTTTTCCACATTCAGGGCATTTAAGGTCTTTTGGCATCTGTTAATGATAGCAGAATAATATAAGGGAAGACCAGCACGTTCAGAGCCAGATAAAGGTGTTGCGGGGGAGCTTTGAGTGTCCTAGAGTTCTTGGTGCACTCTGCAACCAAATGGATATTTTGAATAGTTATCATGGCTGAAAATGACACGCACCTGCTTAATGTTGAAGGTATTCACAAACGATTTGGTGGGCAAGACGTCCTTAAAGGAATCTCTGTAAAGGCCAAGCGTGGCGATGTGATTTCCATCTTGGGCTCCAGCGGTTCGGGCAAGAGCACTTTTTTGAGATGCATCAATTATTTGGAATACCCAGACCAGGGCAGGGTCGTTGTGGACGGTGAAGAAATCCTCACCAAAACGGGTAAGGGCGGCATGTTGGTTCCTGCCGATCAAAAACAATTGGCCCGCTTGCGCGCGCGCATTGGATTCGTCTTTCAGTCGTTTAATTTGTGGCCGCATTTGAATGTCTTGGAAAATATTATCGAAGCCCCCATGCAGGTCTTAAAACTTTCCAAAAAAGACGCCATAGAACGAGCCGAGACCTTGCTGGACCGGGTTGGTCTTGCTGATCACCGCAACCATTATCCTTCGCACCTGTCCGGTGGACAGCAGCAACGCGCCGCCATTGCGCGCACCTTGGCGATGGAACCGGATGTAATTTTATTTGACGAACCAACGTCGGCTTTAGACCCTGAACTTGTGAACGAGGTCTTGAACGTCATTGGTTCGTTGGCTGAAGAAGGTCGCACCATGCTGATCGTCACGCATGAAATGGGCTTTGCCCGCGAAGTCTCTAACCAGACGATGTTCTTGCATGAAGGTAAAGTGGAAGAACAAGGCTCCCCCGATAAAATGTTTAACAATGCAGATTCCGAACGGGTCCGCACATTTATGGCAAGCCACATTCATTAGGCTTTGTCACAAGGAGAGAACAAAATGAAACTTACCCAAAACTTAAAAGGACTGGCCGTTGCCGCGATTGCAGTATTTGCTGTGAGTGTTGGTTCGGCAAATGCGGGCGAAAAAATTCGCATCGGTACCGAAGGCGCTTACCCTCCCTTTAACGCCGTTGACAAAGACGGTAATCTGGTCGGTTTTGACGTGGATATTGCCAAAGCTTTGTGTGACGAAATGGGCGCAGACTGCACTTTTGTGAAACAAGATTGGGACGGCATTATTCCGGCTTTGTTGGCGCGTAAATTTGATGCAATTATTGCCTCTATGTCAATCACCGAAGACCGCAAAAAAGCCGTCGATTTTTCTGAACGCTACTATACCAATCAACTTCAGTTTATTGGAAAATCCGGCATGAACTTGGACGTATCTCTGGCGGGCCTAAAAGGCAAAACCGTCGGGGCTCAACGCGCCACGATCAGCGGCGACTGGTTGGAAAAAAATCGTGAAGGCGCAAAAATCAGACTTTATGACACCCAAGAAAATGCTTTTCTTGACCTGTCGTCGGGTCGTTTGGATGGCATCTTGGCCGATGTTTTTGTGAATGATGCATGGTTGAAATCAGATGCGGGCAAAAACTATGAATTCAAAGGCGATCCTGTATTCAGCAATGACCTGATTGGTATTGCGATCCGTAAAGGTGATCCACTGCGCATAAAACTAAATGCAGCGATTAAGGCAATTGTTGCAAATGGTACCTACGCAAAAATAAATGCGAAGTATTTTGCGGTTTCCATCTATTAAGATTTAAGCGAAAACCAACGGGGATATCCTCGTTGGTTTTTTCTTTTCTTTCAGGTTCACACGCCAAGGTCCAAAATGATTGATCTACATGGTTTCGAAGGCTTGCTTTTACAGGGTACAATTGTCACCGTAAAATTGACCTTCACCGCGCTGGCCCTTGGCCTTGTTTTAGGTCTGATTGGGGCGACGGCCAAGCTTTCCGACACCGCTATTTTTCGTTGGATGGGCAACAGCTATTCAACATTGGTTCGGGGCTTGCCTGAATTTTTGGTGGTACTTTCGTTTTATTTTGGCGCGTCTCATGTGCTGATGATGATCGCTGCAAAATTTGGATATGACGAATATATCGAAGTCAGTGGTTTTGTGGCGGGTTTTGTCGCCCTTGGTTTTATCTTTGGCGCGTACGCTTCAGAACTGTTTCGCGGAGCCATCATCGCCATTCCCAAAGGTCAAGCTGAAGCCGCTCGCGCCTTGGGCATGTCGTCGTTTCAAACTTTTTTTCGCATAACACTACCCCAAGTCTGGCGCATCGCGCTCCCCGGACTTGGCAATTTATTTATGATTTTGATGAAGGATACCGCGTTGGTGTCTGTGGTGGGACTAGAAGAATTGTTGCGCGTCACCGCGTTTGCCGTGGGCCGTACCAAAGAACCCTTCACCTTTTATTTAGCCGCCGCGGTAATTTATTTGGTTCTGACATCGCTGGCCTCGTTTGGTTTACGGCATCTTGAAAAACGCGCCAGCACAGGTGTGAGGGAGCTGGCGTCATGAATTGGCAAGCCATCACAGACATGTTGCCGCTGTTGGCCGAGGGTGCGGGGCTGACGCTTCAATTGTTGTTCCTGTCCGGTTTTTTAGGTCTATGCCTCGCCGTACCCGTGGCGATTGCCCGGCTTTCAAAAACGTGGTGGATTAACATTTTGCCCCGGACTTATGTGTTCTTGTTTCGCGGCACGCCGTTGCTGGTGCAATTGTTTTTGATCTATTACGGATTGGGGCAATTCGAAGCCGTGCGCGAAAGCATTTTTTGGATCGTGCTGAAAGAAGCTTATTGGTGCGCGGTCATCACCTTTACGCTGCACACCGGAGCCTATATTTCAGAAATTCTGCGGGGTGCCATTCAAACCGTACCCGTTGGCGAAGTTGAAGCCGCGCGTGCGGTGGGCATGAGCCATCGTCAAGTCTATACCCGTATTTTATTACCCCGTGCCTTCCGTATTGCGTTGCCGGCATATGGCAATGAAATCATTTTGATGTTAAAAGCGAGTGCGTTGGCCAGCACAATTACGTTACTGGACATTACGGGCATGGCGCGTACGGTATATGCGAAGAACTATTTGCCGATGGAAAGCTTTTTAACGGCGGGGGCTTTCTATTTGGTTCTGACGTATGGCCTGACGCTGTTTATTCGTTACCTGGAACATCGCCTGCATGCGGACCGTAAAGAGCCTGTTGTGATTATCGGATAATGATTAATGAATAGGCCTAAAAAACGCGAAATTTTTATCTGTATCAACAAGCGTGCCGGTGGTGCCGCGTGCATTGGCCAAGGCGCCATTGATGCCCTGCGCGCGCTGATTAACGAGGCCAAACAACGCGGCAACAAAGTCAAAATCAAAAGAAACGTTTGCATGGGGTATTGCGGTCAAGGCCCCAACGTCAAAATCCGGGGCGGAGAATTTTTTCACGACGTCAAACCCGAAGATGCAAAAATGATCTTAGACGCTGAAGAAGACTTAAACGAATAGGCCAAATCTTTTGCAAAAGCTGGTCAATTAGGATCGCGCAACAGAAATGCCAACCCCGATCATCATAACACCGCTAATTCTGTTCACCCGCTGGGCCATTTTGGTGTGGCGCATCAAACGACTTAGCTGCTGGCCCAATCCACAGACCACGCTAATCCCCGCCAAAAGAGTCGATCCGATGATGAAAACGATCTGTATTCCGACAGGGAGAGTAAGGGTGTTCAGATCAATGAACAGGGGCAAAAATGAAAGATAAAACAACACCAGTTTAGGGTTGCTTCCATTGATCAGAAGACCAACCAGCATTTGGTTAAGGGGCGAACGTCTTTGACGGGCTTCGTCCTTGAGGGCACTATTACTGATGAATTGCATATAGCCCAGATAAACGAGGTACATCGCACCGCCAAATTTGACATAAATCATCACAGGTTCTATTGCGGAAGAAAGTACGGCAAGTGAAAACATCGCAATGATCAAGTATATAAGTGCGCCAATAACTTCGCCGATGGCCAGAAAAAACCCCGCCATAAATCCATCGCGCGCGCTTGTGATGAGCACGGCTATATTTGCGGGGCCGGGTGATAAAACAAAGGCCAATGTCGCGAAAGTAAGACCTAAAGTGGTTGTAAAATTCATCTGACGCCTTTCCGTAATAATGGGCTATAGGCAAACACCCTTAAAATCAGTATTACGCTTGGGCAATCGTACCGTCAACCAAAGGCAACAGATCGCAACATAGGCAAGTGTATGCACTGTGGAAACTATATGCTAAAACCAGCCTAACAGCACGCTTTGCAATTTATGAATAACGAAGGAACAATCAGTTGGCCTCTTACCAATATATCTACGTGATGAAAAATATGACCAAGGTCTTTCCCGGTGGCAAGGAAATCTTGAACAACATCACGCTGTCGTTTTTGCCCGGCGTTAAAATCGGCGTTTTGGGCCACAACGGTTCTGGTAAGTCCACGTTGATGAAAATCATGGCGGGCATCGATACCGAATATAATGGCGAAGCCTGGGCTGCCGATGGCGTCAAAATTGGCTATCTGGAACAAGAACCAGAGCTCGACAACAGCCTCGACGTGGTTGGCAATGTGATGTCGGGCCTTGGCGGCACCAAGGATTTATTGGATCGTTTCAACGAAATCTCCATGAAGTTTGCCGAACCCATGGAAGACGACGAAATGACCGCTTTGTTGGAAGAACAAGGCGATTTGCAAACCAAGATCGATGCCGTGGACGGTTGGGAATTGGAACGTACCATCGAAATCGCCATGGACGCGCTGCGCTGTCCTCCGGCTGATGCCGCCGTGGAACAGTTGTCCGGTGGTGAAAAACGCCGCATTGCCTTGTGCCGTTTGTTGCTGCAAAAACCCGACCTGTTGTTGTTGGATGAACCCACCAACCACTTGGACGCGGAATCGGTCGCGTGGTTGGAACGCTATCTTCAAGACTATACCGGCACCGTCATGATCGTCACCCACGATCGTTATTTCTTGGACAATGTCACCAGTTGGATTTTGGAATTGGATCGGGGTCGTGGCATTCCATACGAAGGCAATTATTCCAGCTGGTTGGAACAACAAGGCAAACGTTTGTCCCAAGAAGGCAAAGACGAAGACGCTCGCCAACGCACGCTGAAACACGAATTGGAATGGGTGCGTCAATCGCCCAAAGCCCGTCAGTCAAAATCCAAGGCGCGTTTGGCCGCTTATGACGAATTGCTGGCGAAAAGCAAAGAAGAACGCATTGGTTCGTCCCAAATTACCATTCCGGTTGGCCCACGTTTGGGCAACTTGGTGATCGAAGCMAAMAAWCTRCARARRKCCTTTGGCGAYAAAYTRCTGWTYGATAACYTRGACTTYAAKCTRCCYCCSGGCGGYATTGTCGGCATYGTCGGYGCCAACGGTGCGGGTAAAACCACCCTGTTYCGCATGATCACGGGCGAAGAAACCCCCGATGGCGGCGAACTTCGCCTTGGCRATACGGTCAAACTTGGCTATGTCGATCAATCGCGGGATTCTTTGGATGACAACAAAACCGTATGGGAAGAAATTTCCGGCGGCTTGGACATGATTATGTTGGGCAAAAAAGAAATTCAATCGCGCGCCTATGTGTCGTGGTTTAACTTCAAAAGCTCTGACCAACAGAAAAAAGTCGGCCAATTGTCCGGTGGTGAACGCAACCGCGTGCATCTGGCGAACATGCTGCAAACGGGCGCAAACGTCATCCTATTGGATGAACCAACCAACGATTTGGACGTCGATACCCTGCGTGGACTAGAAGAAGCCCTGTTGAATTTTGCGGGCTGCGCCGTGGTCATCTCGCACGATCGCTGGTTCTTAGATCGCATCGCCACTCACATCTTGGCGTTCGAAGGCAATTCCGAAGTGGTCTGGTTCGAAGGCAACTTCTTCGATTACGAAGAAGACAAAAA
>NVSZ01000086.1 GCA_002732845.1 Rhodospirillaceae bacterium | reverse complement strand
ATATTCTGCTAAGCCGTCTGACGTTGAAAAAAAATGGTTGATCGTTGATGCCGAGGACGTTGTCCTGGGTCGTATGGCCAGCCAAATTGCTTTGCGTCTGCGTGGCAAACACAAACCTATGTTCACACCGAACATCGATTGCGGCGACAACATCATTGTTATCAACGCTGAAAAAGTAAAATTGACCGGTCGCAAATTGACCGACAAGAAATTTTATTGGCACACGGGTCACCCCGGCGGCATCAAAGAACGCACAATGGAAGCGATCTTGACCGGCGATCACCCTGAACGTGTGGTTATCAAAGCGGTTGAACGCATGATTTCCCGTTCCCCAATGGGCCGTACTCAAATGCGTAAACTGCACGTTTATGCGGGTAACGAACATCCTCATGGCGCCCAGAACCCAGAAGTTCTCGATATCGCTTCCATGAACCCTAAAAACAAGAGGAGCGCTTAATCATGGCTGATCTTGGAGATCTTAAAGACTTGGTTGAAGGCGGCGAAATCGCCACCACAACCGAAGCAGCGGCTCCCGTTGTTGTTGAGCCTCAACTTGACGCACAAGGCCGCGCCTATGCGACTGGTAAACGTAAAAATGCGATTGCTCGCGTTTGGATCAAACCCGGTACGGGCAAAGTCACCGTAAACGGTCGCGACATCGAAACGTATTTCGCGCGTCCTGTTTTGCGTATGATCATCAACCAACCGTTCAAAGTTTGCGAACGCGAAGACCAGTTCGACGTGTTTTGCACGGTCGTTGGCGGCGGTTTGTCCGGTCAAGCTGGTGCGGTTCGTCACGGCATTTCAAAAGGCCTCAACTTGTTCGAGCCCGGCCTGCGCCCTGCCTTGAAAAAGAACGGCTTCTTGACCCGTGACTCACGTGTTGTTGAACGTAAAAAATACGGCCGCAAAAAAGCCCGTCGTAGCTTCCAGTTCTCAAAACGTTAAGCTGGAAATACCAATACAGTTACAAAAAGGGCTACCTTCGGGTGGCCCTTTTTTTTGTGAGTTTTTTGTGAGTTTTTTCAAAGGCGGAATTTACGTGATGGGGGAAGAGAAGGGGGGTGCTGGGGTGCGGGGCGTTGTGATGATCTCTGGACTTGCAACTTGAACTGGCCCTTTTTTTGTTCGCTGCCTAAAGTTATATCCTAAATGTATTTTTTGTGAGATAAGCACTCATGTCGTTTTGTTGTTTGGGGAAGCAAAGGCTATGGAAATTATGTTATCAATGGAGTAAATCAAAAATGAACACCGATACCGAAAATCAAGAAACAACAGCAAGTGACACGCCGAAAGCGGAGGTCAATGRTCAACAGGAAACTCAGGCAGATAACAAGTCAGAGCAAGTAAATGATGATCAAAACTCTTCGTGCTGTGGCTCTTGTACATAAAACACATTGAGTAATACGCCTTAAATGATTGCACAGCCCCGTGGTTCCAAGGGCTTGTTGCTAAGGGCGCGAGGGGCTTCTGGCTTAAGCTGGAAACGTTCCATCGTTATCAAAAAGGGCTGCCTTCGGGTGGCCCTTTTTTTGTGAGTTTTTAGGGGCTTTTGAAAGGCGGGAGGGGGTATTTAATTGGTACACTGTCCCCATAATCTTCGTATACTGTTCTCGTAAAACCTCCCCGTAATCTTAATCTTTGTCCCCATAATCCTAGATTAAGATCAATACAATCCCCATTTCAAAATCCTACAACTTGGTAGAATTTTTTTGGTACAAAGGAATTCAATGATGAAACGAATTTTCCCTAACATCCTTGTGTTAGCCGTCTCTGTGATGCTGGCAAGCACAGCACAAACAGCCTATGCAGCCGCTGGTCATGCCGCAGGTTCTACAGCTGTCCACGATAGTGCTATGGAAATGATGGATGCAATGCGCAAACAACATGGCAGCCATGAACACGGACATGATTTTGAGGCAATGGATCAATTGTCTCCCCTGCAGTTTGAGAGAACGGTCTCTCTTATGCAAGACATTGGCCTTGTTATGCCGGCGATGGATTCCATACGGGGCAGAAAGGTATTTGTTGAAACCGGATGCGTTGTTTGTCACTCGGTAAATGAGGTCGGAGGAGATATTGGTCCCAGTCTCAACGCTAAAGATATGCCTTCTTCCATGAACGCCTTTGAATTTGCCGCTCGTATGTGGCGCGGCGCGTCATCGATGACAGCAATGCAAGAGGATATGTTCGGTGAAGCTATTTCACTGACAGGTCAGGATTTAGCCGACCTTGTGGCGTTTGCCCATGATGCTAAGGAGCAGGAAAAATTGACGAAGAGCCAAATACCAGAAAAACTGCTTAAGTTTCTGGACAATTAGGCATAGCAACAAATCACCTAAATCAAGCCGTTACGCACTGCGTAGCGGCTTTTTTTATACTCAAAAAACATGATGAAAGCGAGAGAACAGGGTGAGCGTTTTAAGGAGTCTGGAGCCTCATTAATCAGTATTCAAAAAGCCATTTTTCAGCTTCTTGGCGTTCTTTAAAATGTCTAAATAATACATTATTTCCAGCTTTTTTTGCTGACGCATTAAAGAGGATTGCCTTTTCAGCGTTATAATTATTGTTTATGACAGAGACGAAAACGATCTCATCAACGCCTAAATTCATCGTAAACTCACTGAGCTTTAAGCTGTCAGTATGTCTAATCGTGGTGTTTCCAAATGTCATATCGTAGATGACTTTGAGTTGTCCACCATCAAAATTGGAAAGGGCATCCGTAAGCAGTGTCTGCCAATGCGTTAAGTCTAATTTTTTGATTTGTTTGACATATAAAATGCGTGCGTCGTCACTTTTTAGCCATTCCCATTCGTAAAACATTCTGCCCCCGCATAAAACTCAACCTCTAGAATCAAGTTTGTAAATATAAACGAGGCGCTATAGTATTCATAATACAAATTCACCGTGTGCCTAGTGTTAAACTACACTTACAGCACTTTTACCGGTTCACCCGTTACATCCCGCAATAAATAGTGTGCGTTAAAAAATAGACGGGGCTAAGGCTGGCTTTTTGTGTTTAAAATTCCTCAAACGTAAACGGGGTGAGGCCGCGTTGGTTTTCTTCTACGGCGACGCGGCGGTTCATCGGCGGGTTGGCGCGTTGATTGCAATCGTTGCGCAAACACAGCCGGCAATTCACGCCGATGGGCACCGTGGTGCTGGCGTGTTCTAAATTCAAATTGTCGCCATAAACCAGCTTGGACGCATAATCAATTTTACAGCCAATGCCAATGGCCAGTTGTTGTGCGGACATGTGGTATCCATTGCCGATGCCGGTGACCGTGCGCGACATGGAAATAAAGGTTGTTTTATCTTCCATTTCAACAACTTGAGTAATGACTTTTCGGGGCGTGCGAAAGGCCTCGTGAATTGCCCAACGCGGGCACGTTCCGCCGAACCGGGCAAAATGAAAGCCCGAAGCACTAAACCGTTTGGAAACATTTCCGGCATGGTCAATGCGCAAAAAGAAAAACGGAACGCCTTTGTTGCCCATCCGTTGCAGGGTGGTCAGGCGGTGACTGACCTGTTCGTAACTGGCGTTAAAGCGTTTGCATAACAGCTCAACGTCATAGCGCAAAGTTTCCGCGGCGGTCTTAAAGGTTTCGTAGGGCATCTGCACGCATCCGGCAAAATAATTGGCCAGACCTAATCTGCAAATTTGGCGGGCTTCGTCACCGACCAAACCTGTGCGCGCCACCACTTCATCCAGCAAGCCTCTGAACCCCAACAGCCCAATTTGCAACGATAATTGAAAAGTGCGAGAGGAGGGCGATAAGGTTTCCGACAGAAACAATCGCCTGGAATGACGATCTAAACGCCATGTGATGTCGGGGAACACATCAAAAGGGACGATCTTTACGGAAATATCGTGGGCTTTTTTTAAATGTGTGCGCAGACCAACATAGAGATCATCCAGTGATAAATCAGAATCGGTCCATAAAATTTCCGCAGCGTTTTCCAATTCAGGGAAATGATTATTTGAGTTGTGAAAAAAATCACGGACCTCTTCAATCGGAAAACGCAACAAACTTGTTTGCGAGGCTCCGTCAAAATCAATGAGTTTTTCAGCCATAGCGGTATTGTTGGTGAGTGCTTCTCGGTAAGCGCGGTAGAGTGTGACAACCGATTGAGCCGCCGATGAACTGGCCCCCACCAAGTCGGTCAGTTCATGGTTTGATAGCTTTAAACCATCGAACAGGGGATCGGAAAAAACYTCCTTTAACGAGGTCGCGGCCTGACTGTCTTCGTCGCCTGAAAATTCCTTGAGATCAATGTCATAGGCATTCGCCATATCCAACAATAATTTGGCACTTAAGGGGCGTTGATTGCGTTCAATGAGGTTCAGATAGCTGGTGGAAATGCCAAGAGCTCCCGCCATCTGCATCAAGGTTAAATTAAGTTCACGGCGGAGACGTCTGATCCGAGTTCCTGCAAATATTTTCTGTCCGCGTTGTGCCATTTTTCAAACTCCTGATAAACCCTAGATAAACTCCATGATAAAATTGTTATATTTTGACAATTTTGACAATTTGACAACTCAACCACACGAATTGTGTATCAAATTTACCTAATAATATCTGAACACTATATACAAGGATTAAATTTTGTAAAAAACTAACCTCATCAAACGTGTTGAGAAGTCGACACAGCATCACAGCGTTAGAGATAACGCGACACACATGAGGCAAAAAACATGACGAACACCCCAGCAGAATTTGAAGCCATTATTCCCGGATCTCCCCAAGGTCGTTTTGATGGTATCAAGCGAAATTACTCAGTTGACGATGTGACCCGTTTACGGGGCTCTGTGGCCATTTCTCATACCTTGGCAGAACGCGGAGCCAATCGTTTGTGGGATCTTTTGAAATCAGAAGACTTTATCAATGCGTTGGGTGCGGTCACCGGAAACCAGGCCATGCAAATGGTACGCGCCGGACTGAAAGCCATCTACCTCTCAGGTTGGCAAGTGGCTGCCGACGCCAATACGGCCGGCGCCATGTATCCCGATCAAAGCCTGTATCCTGCGAATGCCGGACCTGAACTGGCAAAACGCATCAATCGGGCGTTACAGCGCGCCGATCAAATCGAACATTCCGAAGGTGGCGTTGAACGCGATTGGTTCGCCCCCATCATTGCCGATGCCGAAGCCGGATTTGGTGGACCTTTGAATGCTTTTGAAATCATGAAAGCCTATATCGAAGCCGGGGCCGCAGCGGTTCATTTCGAAGACCAGTTGGCTGCCGAAAAGAAATGCGGACATTTGGGTGGAAAAGTTCTGATTCCAACGGCTGCTCACATTAAAAACTTGACCGCTGCACGTTTGGCTGCCGACGTTATGGGCGTGCCCAGCATCGTCATCAGTCGCACCGATGCCGAAAGTGCAAAATTGCTGACGTCAGACATCGACGAACGCGATCGTCCGTTCATCAGCGAAGACGACCGCACATCCGAAGGCTTCTTTAACATCAAGCACGGCGTGGATGCGTGTATTTCCCGAAGCCTGAATTACGCGCCGTATTGCGATTTGATGTGGTGGGAAACCTCCAAACCCGATCTTGATGATGCGCGCAAATTTGCCGAAGCCATCAAAAAAGAATTCCCCGATAAAATGTTGGCTTACAACTGCAGCCCAAGCTTTAACTGGGAAGCGAATTTGGACAAAGCCACCATCGCTAAGTATCAACGTGAATTGGGCGCCATGGGCTATAAATTCCAATTTGTAACCTTGGCTGGGTTCCATCAACTCAACCACGGCATGTTCGAATTGGCGAGCGCCTACAAAGACGGTGGTATGGCGGCGTATTCCAAACTGCAACAGGCCGAATTTGCCAGCGAAGCCAAAGGTTATACGGCAACGCGCCATCAACGCGAAGTTGGTACCGGTTATTTCGATGCGGTGACGATGGCGATCGGTGGAGCCAATTCATCCACCACGGCGATGTCGGAATCAACTGAATCAGATCAATTTGTTCCCGAATCTCTTGCGGGCGAATAAAAAGACTTAAATCTTAGAAAGGATATCATCATGGGTGTTAAAGCGATTAATCTAGGCACACATCAAACGCTTTCTGCAGCTTCAATGGCAACGGCCAGATGTGAATTGTCTGAAGATCAAGATAGTGCATTGCACAGTTTGGAAAACAACATCAGGCGTCTAAATGCTTGCATCGCCAGAGCGACAGAAGAAGGCTTAATCGTCGAATTGACGCGTAAATCACGCTACCATTCGTCAACCGGAGCCGCCTGGGGCGATCAAATGATGCCCATGGTGTCGAGCAAAACCTAAGGCGGATTTCCGTCTAAAGTTAAAGGCTGAATCTATCAAAGTGATATTAAAAAGGGCGACCCGGTGGGTGGCCCTTTTTTTTATTGTTTTAGTTCTTTTCCCCCAAAGCCTCAACAATAGCGCAATCTGGTGTATTTCCGCCTTTGCATTTGGCAATTGTTTTCAAAAGCGTGGATTCTAGGCGTTGCAGGTCTGTGATGCGGGCTTGCACGGATTTTAAGTGGGCTTGGGTTTTTTCGAGGATTTCATCACAGGTATAGTTTCCGCCACTGACGAGGGTCAGAAGGTCGCGCACTTCTTCGACCGTAAAGCCTAATTTTCTAGACTGTAGGATAAATCGGAGCGTTTTTTCGTGGCTTTCATCGTAAATCCGATAGCCCTTTGCCGTGCGTGGGGGATCAGCTAACAGCCCCGCCTTTTCATAATAGCGAACCGTTTCGATGTTACACTCGGTTCGTTTCGCCAATTCACCGCGTTTCATCATTTTTTCCCAACGCTCTTAAGTTGCTCTTGAGCCTGTACCAACTACAGGGTCTATAGTTAAGGCTGAACACTGTTAAATTCAAGGCGATAAGTGGGAGAGAAGGGTGTGAAAAATGAAAGATCGTAATGTTTTAAAGACGGGTTTGATTGGCACGGGAGTGGCGGCGGTTTGTTGCTTTACGCCGGCTTTGGTGATTGTGCTGGGTGTGGCCGGGTTATCGGCCTCGTTGGCGTGGTTGGATTGGGTGTTGCTTCCGGGCATGGCGATTTTTATGGGCATTGCGGGATACGGGTTGTATCTTTTGAAAAAGCCCCACACTTGCGATACGGAACCAAAACATGAATGAAGCCTCCCCCGATTGTTGTTCCTCAACAGTCAAAACTCAGCCTAAAAAATTACCTTGTCCCAGTCACGGCGGGGCCTGTGGTGAAGTGGCTCTGACCACGCTTATCCAACACATCAAAACCCCTTGGGAACTTGAAGATAAAGAGCGCCGATATTTTTTTTGCGATGACGCGGCTTGTGACGTGGTCTATTTCGCCGAGGATGGCTGGCAAGCCGGGCAGGGGGACGTGCGGACTTTGGTCGGGCAAAAAGACACAACGGACGCGGCAACGCTCTGTTATTGCTTTGGTGTCACCCGTGGCGAGGTTTTGGCCGATCCCACCCTCAAAGATTACGTGATCCGTCAAACCAAGGCCAAAACCTGTGCTTGTTCTACCCAAAACCCCTCGGGCCTGTGTTGTTTAAAGAATTTCCCGAAGTAGCTTAAGCGGAAGTATTTAAAGATTCCAGAAAACCGATATCGAGTGTCAGTTTTTCACCCAGCCAGAGCGGAAAATCGCGATGGTCGGGAACGTGGTCCCCGGTTTCGGGGTGAATAAGAATACTCAGGCCATTCCGGTTCAGCATCAGCCACGGGACAATGTCCTCAAATACATTTGGTTTGAACGACATCTGAAACATTGCCAGGGGGTGAGGCCCAACCGGCTCATCGCGCCAGCTGCCCATGATCACCTCAAAATTTTGTTCGGCAAAAGAGCGGATTTTTGCTGCAATTTCTCGGGTTTCAGCATCTTGATAATAAACATGGGCATGAAACCCCGTAATTTTATTGTCCATAATCATCCTTTCACGGGGGTTTCCCAATCTATTATTAGCGTCTTTGCTCTAGATAAGATCACACTTTTGATTGTTGCGGTATGATGTTTTCTTGCGAAAGTGCGCGGGGTCCTTTAATCAAGACAGAGAAAAGGAATTAAGAACATGACGGCACGGATATTTATTGATGGGGCGGTGGGAACCACAGGCCTGCAAATCAAGTCTCGGTTGGAAAATCGGGATGATATTGAATTGGTGACTTTGGCCGAAGAAGTCCGAAAAGACGCTAGCGCCCGTGCGGACATGTTGAACAGCGTCGACGTGGCGATTTTGTGCCTGCCCGATGCCGCCGCTATTGATGCCGCCGCTATGGTCACCAATGCGAACGTTAAGATTATCGATGCCAGTTCGGCCCACCGGGTTGCGGATAACTGGGCCTATGGCTTTGCTGAGCTCAGCCCCGGTCAGCGCGACATCATCCGTCATGCGACACGGGTATCAAACCCCGGCTGTTACGCGGTGGCGTCCATATCGATGCTGCAGCCGTTGGTGAGTAGCGGATTGATTGATGCGGATCAAGGCCTTTCGATTAATGCGATTTCCGGTTATTCCGGCGGCGGAAAGCCGTTGATTGCCGATTTCGAAGGCGGTACAGACAGCGAGACGCCGTTTTTTGTATACGGTCTCAGCCTGGCCCATAAACACGTCCCGGAAATTCAAAAGCACGGTGGCCTGAACGTTCGGCCCATCATGGTGCCCAGTGTCGGCAATTTTGCCCAAGGCATGATCGTGCAATTGCCGTTATTTGCGGATGCTGCGGCGGTTTATGACGCGCTGGCCAGCCATTATGACGGCAGCCGCTTTGTAAGTGTTGTTAAAGCGAACGATTTGCTCCGTATAGAGCCTCAGGCCTTGAACGGCACCAATGAATTAAGGTTGCACGTTTGTGAAGCTGACGGTCAAACCGTGGTCATGGCGTTGCTGGACAACCTTGGCAAGGGGGCGTCTGGATCGTGTGTGCAAAACCTCAACATCATGTTGGGCGTGGATGAGGATATGGGACTTTGAACGACGTCAAAAAATTTGAAGTGAAGTCGAAAAACCTTGGCACCGTTCAGGTTTTGCATCGCGACTGCCCGTTGTGCGGACGCGATAATTCTGCTGAGCTCGATAACGAATACAGTTACGATGTGTGGACCATAAAAGACTGCCCATCGTGTGGATTTACGTACATCGACAAAGGCCCAGATTACGCCAAACTGTTTGAAGAACTCAGCTGGGAAACCACCACTAAAGTCGAAGAACAACGCCGTGCCGATTTGCGCCCCGTGGGCTATAAAGCCAGCAAGCTGACCCGCATGCGCATGCACCTGTTTCCGCGTAAGCAAATGAATTTGATGTTGGATGCGTGGGCCAAGCCCGGCAACGTGATTGATGCCGGGTGCGGTGATGGCGGGCAAATGACCAACCTGACACCGGGGTTCGTTCCGTTTGGCGTCGAGGTCTCCACCGATCTTGCCAAATCGGCCAATGAACGCTTTTCCCAATCGGGCGGGGCGTGTGTGAATGCACCGACCTTGGCGGGGCTCAGAAGCTTCCCCGATAACTATTTTTCAGCCGCCACGTTGCGGTCCTACTTGGAACACGAAATGAACCCGCTTCCGGTTTTGCGTGAAATTTACCGGGTGCTTCAACCCGGCGGCGTGGCGATCATCAAAGTTCCCAATTACGG